>NZ_JBITPL010000017.1:0-142420 GCF_050467885.1 Rossellomorea sp. NRS-1567
ACAATTATATGGACTTAATCTCATTTATTAATTTTCCGGTCTTTTGCGTACGATTGACAGGAAAAATAAGGATAGTATAGGGCTCTAAACTGATTTATGATCCGTTTTACGTTACTTATGATCCTCTTTGGGAATTTATGATCCACTTTTCCATAGTTATGATCCGTTTGTCGAAAACCGACAAATTGACAGCCTGCCACTAAATGATATCTCTGCCAATCTTTTTCTTCCCCTTAAAATTACCCGGAAACGAACAGAGTTCAATGCTCCAGAGGGATACCAGTTCTCAATCTTCCATTATGTAATGTATTGCTAAAAACTTCCCATCCTGTACATACATTGTTAATAGTTTCGTAATATTTATCCTCTAACATGAAATTAACAGCAAAGTTCAACCGAGTAAAATCAATAGAGGAGGATGCGAAATGCTAGAACATAATCAAAATGAAGAAATGAAGCATATAGAATCAGACAATACGGAAGCCGTGAAGAAAGAGGAGATGCAACGAAGCCCGAAGCCGAAGAAGCCTTTTAAAGGACGGGGGTTTCTAAACACTGTAGGTGCCGGGATCATCGGTTCGGTCTTGACTCTGACGGTATTGCCCCAAACCGACTACTATCAGAACCTGGCTCAGCCGGGCATCGAACAATCGGCAGGTGACAACGGGCAGGTAGAGTCTTCGGGTGATTCGGGAATCAATCCCACAACGGTTTCAACAGGTAGTGGCGATGTAGCAAACATTGTGGAAGATGCCTCTGAATCGATTGTCGGAATCGTCAATTATCAGCAGCAGAATGGCATGGGTACTTCACAAGCTGCTCAAGCAGGGACAGGTTCAGGTGTTCTCTTCAAAAAAGACGGGGACAGTGCTTATATCATCACCAACAACCATGTCATTGAAGGGGCTTCAAAGATTGAGGTTTCCCTCCATGACGGTGAAAAAACCAACGCGGAGCTGGTCGGGGCCGATCCACTGACAGACCTTGCCGTATTGAAGATCGATGAGAAATATGCGGACAATCTGTTGGAAGTAGGGGATTCAAGTGCATTGCGCGCCGGTGAGCAGGTCATTGCAATCGGGAACCCCCTTGGACTCGATCTATCAAGAACGGTGACACAAGGAATTGTCAGTGCCGTCGACCGGACCATTCCGGTGCAGACATCTAAAGGTGAATCTGAATTGAATGTCATCCAAACAGACGCGGCAATCAATCCGGGTAACAGCGGAGGGGCGCTTCTGAATTCAAAGGGTGAGCTGATTGGGATCAACAGCGCGAAGATCTCGAACTCCGGTGTAGAAGGACTTGGCTTTGCCATTCCAAGTAAGGATTTCCAGCCGATCGTCAAGGAAATCATCGAAACGGGTAAGGTGGAGCGTCCGTATATCGGAATCGGAATGACGAATCTAACGGATGTTCCCCACCAATACTTGAAAGATTTGCCGAGTGAAGTAGAAGCAGGTGTGATTGTCGCCAATATTGATAAAACATCCGCGGCAGCAGAAGCCGGAATCAAAGAGGGCGATGTCATCACGGAGCTTAATGGCCAATCAGTAGCGGATGTGGCCGACTTGAGAAGGCAGTTGTACGCTGACCTGAAAGTGGGGGATCAGATTGACTTGACCATTTTCCGGGGTGGAGAAGAAACGACGATCAGTTTGACTTTGACTAGTAATGCGATGGTTAACTAATTGATTTGGTCTTGGGTGCCTGGTACGGATTGGGTGTTTGGTACCAGGCACAGATCGAGTGATTTGTACCAGGCACAAACCAAGCAAATGGTTCCTGGTACCAAGAAGTAGAATCGGAAATGAAAGACAAAGGAGAGCGGGTAAGTGGATAATAAAAAGCGTTCGATCACGTTATGGAGTGTTATAGGAGGCATTGTCGTCGTCGGCACGTTGCTTGCGATGTTTGGTTTTTCGAAGGATGAAGTGGTGGCGAAGGTGGGAAGCAAGTCGATCAGTAAAGAGGACTTGTATACGACGCTTGTGGATCAGTATGGGGAAGCAGCCCTTGATACACTGATTGCCGAGAAGATTGTGGAGCTTGAGGGTGACAAAGAAGACATCAGTGTCAAGGACAGTGAGATTGATGAGGAACTGGAATCAATGAAAGATTCCTATGGAGGCGAAGAGGCATTCAATGAGGCATTGGCCTCGAGCGGAGCGAGTCTTGATAGTGTCAAAGAGAATATTCGATCCTTTTTGATGACGGAGAAATTATTGAAGGACAGAATCTCCATTTCGGATGATCAGATAAAAGAATACTTTGAAGCAAATAAAGATTCGTTTGCTCAGGAAGAACAGGTAGAGGCGAGTCATATTCTGGTGGACGATGAAAAATCGGCACAGGAAGTGAAGAAAAAGCTTGATGACGGAGGGAATTTTGCCGAGCTTGCGAAGGAATACTCCACTGATACGTCCAATGCCGAGTCAGGCGGGGAGCTGGGCTTTTTTGCAAAAGGTGAGATGGTGACCGAATTCGATGAGAAGGCGTTTGCCATGAAGAAGGGTGAAATCAGTGAGCCGGTTAAGACGGAATTTGGCTACCATATCATCAAGGTGACGGATAAGAAAGACGCGAAAGAAGCGGTTCTTGCCGATCATAAAGAAGAAATCAAGGACATCCTGTTTGATCAGGCCCTTCAAACAGAGTATGGAACGTGGCTCCAGGAAAAGAAAGAGGATTACAAAATCGAAAATCTTTTGAAAGATTCATAAACCGACCATGATTTGTTAAAGATTTGGTCATATCTTCTGGAAATAATGATAGTGCAGCTCAACCTATAAAAGGAGGAAAAGGAATGAACAATAAGAGAACACTCGCGTTGGCAGGTATATTAGCGATCGGGATCGCGGGAGCTCTTCCCGCCTTTGCGGCTGAGGAGGACGCTGCGAAGACGAACGACTCGGCGGTTGTTAAGCAGGCATTTGGCGGACATCGCGGCGGTGGACATGGGAAGTTCCGCATGGATGAGGAACAGTTGAAGAAAAAAGCAGAAGAGCTTGGAATCGACAGGACCGATAAGGATTCACGGGAACTGGCCAAAGAGATCATGGATGCCGAACTCGAAAAAAGAGCGAAAGAATTGGGTATTGAAACAGAAGGAAAAGATCACCGTGCCGTCATGGATGAAATCCGCCAGGCGGAAATGAATGAAAAAGCGAAAGATCTGGGGATAGCAACGGAAGGCAAAAACCAGAAGGAGCTAGCTCAAGAAATAAGGGAAGCACTGTTGAAACAGAAGGCGAAAGAACTTGGAGTGGAAACCGAGGGCAAGGAACTGGATGAACTTGCAGAGGAAGTCAGGGAAGCAGCCCTTGCGAAACAGGCAAAGGATCTTGGCATCGAGACAGAAGGAAAAGAGCATCATGAATTAAAAGAAGAGATATTCGAGGCTTCGATTCTTAAAGCTGCCAAAGAACTGGGCGTTGAAACAGAAGGCAAAACGTCTAAAGAACTGATGGAAGAAATCATGACCGATCATGCCGATGAAGCGAAGGAACTGGATTTCTTCCCATTCAATAAGGAAGAGGGATTCTTTTTCCACAAGGGCGGTAAGGGTCTTCACGGTGGTCCGGGCCATGGAAAAGGACCTCATGGAGGAGCACCTGAGGCAGGACAAAGTGAGTCACCAGCTGCCGAGTCCGAAAGTGACACATTATAAGGATTGAAATCCCCGCCAAATGTGCGGGGGTTTTTCATTAGGAGGTAACAATAGAATGAATCAGTCAAAACGACTATACTTTAGATAGGGAGCCATGGGGACAGTCGGGAAAGGAGCGATGTTGATGAATGTATTGGTAGTAGAAGACAATAAGAGTGTCACAAGCATGCTTGAGATGTTTTTTATAAAAGAAGGGATTCAAGGTGAGTTTGTCCACGACGGGGCTGAAGGGTACCGGCATTATAAAGACGGTGATTGGGATCTCGTCATCCTGGACTGGATGCTACCGGGGATGGACGGGGTCACCATTTGCCGGAAGATCAGGGAGGAAGGATCACAGATCCCGGTCATCATGCTGACGGCGAAGGATAGTGAATCCGATCAAGTGCTTGGCCTCGAGCTCGGTGCCGACGATTATGTGACCAAGCCCTTCTCACCCCTTGCCCTGATGGCTAGGATAAAGGCTGTCTCGCGGCGGTATCAAGGGGAGAAAAGCAGTGGGTCAGGAAGTCACGATGTCTCGACGGCAGACTTCCAGATCAGTAAGGAAACTCGTGAAGTCGTGCTGAAAGGTGTTCCCCTTACCAATCTGACACCGAAGGAATTTGAATTGCTTTATTATCTTTCACGTCATCCGCGGCAGGTGTTCTCGAGGGAGCAGCTTCTCGAACGGGTATGGGGATATGATTTCTACGGGGATGAACGGACGGTCGATGTCCATATCAAGCGGCTTCGCAACAAAATCGGCAGCAAGGAAAAGCCGTACCTGCATACGGTCTGGGGAGTAGGGTATAAATTCGATGAGGCGGCGGCCGGGGATGAAAATTAGATATCTTTATCAGCTGCTTCTCAGCCATACAAGCGTACTCATCATTGCCTTCTTGATCCTGGGCACCCTGTTTTCCCACTATGTCGAGAATCTTGTTTATGAAAATAAGGTCACGGAACTCAGGACGTACGGGGATAAAATTTTATCAGACCTGGAAAGGCCAGGTCCGAGACGACCTCTTTATCTGGAGGAATACAGCAACTTGCTTCATGCCCGGAACATCGATGTGATCACGTTCAACCGCCAAGGGGAGGTATCATTCTCCAGGGGAGGGGTGTACCCGAGGATCGAGCTCTCAAAGGAAGAGTGGCAAAAAATCGAGGGCGGTGAAACCGTCCCGCTGAAGAAAGATTTCGGACGTTTTGACCAGGCTGTATCCCTCGTCATCATGCCCCGGATTGTGAATGATCAGCTGACGGGCGGACTGATCCTGATTTCCCCGATCAGCGGCTCAAGGGAAATGCTGAGTGAAATCAATCGATATCTCCTGTATATCGTGCTCCTGTCCCTGGCGATTGCCCTCTTGATCAGCTTGTTCTTGTCAAAACTCCATGTAAAAAGAATTCAGCGGATCCGGGACGCCACTTCCCGTGTGTCATCCGGTCATTACGATGTTCAAGTCCCAAGCTCGAACTTCGATGAAATCGGCGATCTTGCCGAAGACTTTAATGAAATGGTCACGAAACTCCGGGCATCCAAAGAGGAAATCGATACCCTGGAGAACCGGAGAAGGCAGTTTATGGCTGATGTGTCACACGAACTGAGAACACCGCTGACCACGATTCGCGGTGTCATCGAAGGAATCAGGAACGACATGATTCCGGAAGAACAGAAAGAGAAGAGCTTCGGTCTCGTAAGCGAGGAAACGAAGCGCCTGATCAGACTGGTGAACGAAAACCTGGACTACGAAAAAATCCGCTCCAACCAGGTAGCCATCACGAAAGTAACCTTACCTTTACTGGATATCTTTGAAGTCATCAAGGAACAGCTCGACTTGCAGGCTGAAGAAAAAGGAAACGAGATCAGGGTGGTTGCAGATTCCGGTGCCACGGTATATGCGGACTATGATAGGCTCATACAAATTCTGATCAACATCACGAAAAACAGCATTCAATTCACCTCTGGAGGAACGATCACGTTAAGGGGCTCGTCTACCGGTACAGAATCCGCCATCGAAATCGAAGACACCGGAATCGGTATGGACCCCGAAGAAATCAAATCGATTTGGCGCAGGTTTTACAAAGCGGACCTGTCCCGGACGAATAATCCATACGGTGAATTCGGCATCGGACTCTCCATCGTGAAACAATTGGTGCTCATGCATGAGGGGACAATCGAGGTTTTCAGTGAGAAAGGAAAGGGTACGAAGTTTGTGATTCGGTTGCCGTTGTAGGAAGTGGTAGTTGTTTCAACTAACGCTTTAAATAAGCCTGCCCCCAGGTAATGGAGGGCAGGCTAAATTATTATAAAATATATTACAGATACATAATATCCATAATTGACTCAAAAAAATATCAATCTACGGTGTTTTGTGACCTTTCTACTGAAAACAGCCATAAAATACTCCTCCTTGAGTTTAGAAAGTCTCTTCAAATAAAGCTGCATTGACTCCTATTGCTGTTTTGCTGCCTGCAGCGGCTGCGATAATTAATTGAGAGGGGGCAATGATGGAGGTGTCGCCACATGCAAACAACCCTTCCACATTAGTGCGGCCGGTTGCATCCGTGATGATTGCGCCTTGGTCAGTGAATTCACACCCCAGTTCTTCCCCAATGGTAGATGCTTGCCCCATTTCCGGTACAACGAACCCTCCTTCTCGCCGGACTGTGTTTCCATCCTCAAACGAGATCTTTTTCAAATGACCATTCTCACCAATAAGGGAAGAAATCTTCTGTTCGTACACGCTTATCCCTTTGTTTTCAAGAATGGTCTTGTCATTTATGGATAGGACCTTGTTTCCATTTGTACACACAATCAGGTCGCTGGACCAGTTGTAAACAACCTTTGCCATATGAAAAGCCCTCGTATTTTCTGCAATGACAGCCAGCGGACGGTCCCTCAGCTCCCATCCATCACAAAAAGGACAGCTAAAAACTGAAGTTCCATAATACTGCTTGAGGCTGTATATTTCCGGGAACGTCTCCTTAAGTCCAGTAGCTAAGATTACTTTCTTGGCATGATAAACATCCCCGGCCTCTGTTTCAATTGTGAATCGTTGGTGTTCCTTCGTGACCTTTTCTACTCGCCGTTTTATGATTGTAACGTCCGGATAGTTTCCGAGTTCTACTCGGGCAATTCGTCTTAACTCTGATGGATTTATTCCATCCCTGGTGATAAAGCCATGTGACTCCTTAGTAACAGAGTTCCTTGGTTTGTCATCATCAAATAAAATTGTTTTTCGCCGGGATCTGCCAAGGACCAGGGAAGCGTTCAGCCCGGCTGGACCTCCCCCGATTACAGCACAATCTAACATGATCTCATCAGCTCCTTAAATTGAGTTTTCTTTCCTGGATTTTTCATCGATCTCATTGGCGATATCGATGAGAAACCTGTTCGCCAGATCGTCTTTCATGTTTTGCTCAGCCTCGATCATCACATTCTCGATCAGGCAGCCCTCACGATGATCCATGGAGCAATAAAATAAATTAGACTCTCCTTCAATAGTCTTTATGACATCGAGGAACGAAATCTCGTCATTCTTCTTTGACACCTTATATCCTCCATTAACCCCCGGTGTCGATTCAACCAAACCGCCTTTTGCAAGTTTGGTCAATATTTTCGAAAGGTAGGTCGGTGAAAGATCTTGCATCTCTGCCAAACTTTGAACCCCGATCGTACTTCCTTTCGGTACCGATAGTAAATGCACCATTGTGTGTAATGCGTAATTTGTGGCTTTTGAGTATTTCATGATTTCTTCCTTTCTGAGTTATTGGAGATATTAAAGACTCTTTTTATCTATAATTAAATAAAGGATATCTCACTGTTGTGGATATGTCAATGTGGGAGATTGTGAAGGTTGTATTGAGGCGGTTTATTAAGTGATGTGAAGAAGAACAGGTAGATGATCTGGAAGATTAGTGGAAATGGTTGTTTGAGAATTCCAGCGTGTTAAAAGGATAAGTGCAACAAGGGGGAATTAAAAACCCGCATGGACTCCAACAATCCATGCGGGTTTCATATATTGTAAGATCAGTTCAACTCTTCAAGAAAAGCTTTTTTAAACACATCCAGAAGATATTCCAGTGTAATTGGATCACTATAGGTGATCGCTTTTGTATCTAATTCTATGACTCTATTGTTCTTAACGGCAGGGATGTTCTTCCATGTCTGTGTTTCCAGGAATGAACCGTCACCGTCCTGGTTTTTACTGAGAACGATATAATCTCCCGCAAACTCTGGAAGAACTTCAGTGCTTAGGGCAAAGTAGCCTGGTTCTAATGCGTTTTCTTTCACTTTTTCAGGCATTTCCAGTTTCATTGTTTGATATAATAATTCGGTGCCCCGTGCCCAGTTGTTCCCAAATACATAGGCAGACTTCGTATCATATTCAAAGACCGATACAGTGGCATCCTCACCGATTTTACCTTTAATCTCTTCCCCTGCTTCTTCCGCACGGGTAGTGAAATCTTCAACCCAATCTTTTGCTTCCTGCTCTTTATTGAGGAGCTTACCGATTTCGACTTGCTGTTCCAAGTAATCCAATTTCCCCCACGTGTAGGCAACCGTAGGAGCGATTTCACTCATCTTATCAATGTTTTTCGAGTGGGATCCCACGATGATGAGGTCTGGCTCGAGCTCAACGATTTTCTCGATGTTGTCTTCGGATACGACTTCAATTCCCTCCAGCTTCTCTTTAAAGAGGGGATTCATATTCGTCCATTCATCGACCCCGACAATTTTACCCTTCAAGGCAAGTACGTTTGGAGCGTTCGAAAGCGCCACAATGCGGGTAGGATTCGCAGGGACTTCAACAGGACCGGTTTCTGATTGATATGTAATGGTTTCTGATGCGGTTTTCTGGTTCGCATTCTTTTCCTTTTGTTCAGTCTTTGCGGTCTCGGTGCTGCCACAAGCCTGAAGAATGAAGATGGCCAAGAGCAGGAAGGGGATGAGTATTTTTTTCAATTTGTTTTCCTTCTTTCTAATTAATAGTGATAATCATTCTCATTATAAATTTAAATATACAGAGAATGATTCTCATTGTCAATAAAATTTGGCATTGGTTCTAAAGTTTGGATAGGATATTTTTATTTTGGGTGCTTTAAAGAATTGGTTCTTTATTAGAGGCGGTTCTGATTTATAGTATCAAGCGTATATCATGAAAAGTTAGGGTATTGAAACTAGTAATATTGATCAAAGGTGAATTATTGGGAATTTCCCCCGTGTCCGGACATTACTCTAACAAACGGCGGGCGGGTGCTATACTAAGGGACGAGGGGGCCCTCGTGGCTCTTTTTTGGTCGCAAGATTATGAAACAAAATCCGTCCATTTCCGTTATAATGAAAAAAGAGTGATTTTTGTAAATTTTTTAAAAAATAACTGAAAGTAGGGAAGCAATGGCGATGAATCATTCTGATTTGCTGACTGGTTTACTGTTGAATCTCCTTGTCATTTTGATCATGATTTTACTTATAAGCTTTCATTATCTTTCCCGAAATAAAGTACATAAGCTCCACATTAAACCACTGTCGATCTATCTGGCCTGTTCGCTTCTCCTGTTGCTTAGTCTTGCTTTGTCTGTTCGCTTGGAAGATGGATTTGTGTATGATTTGCGGTTCATCCCTTTTCTACTCGGGGGGATATATGGTGGGAACAGGGTCTTACCTTGGCTTGCTGTCACAATGATTGCGGTCCGTGTGCCGATGCTTGGTCCGGGGTTAGTGGTGACGATAATCATGGCGATTCTGTTCACGTTTGTGATTATGTATATGCGTCCGAGATTGGGGAACAAAGATTGGAAAGCGAGGGTATATTGGTATACGTTGATGGCGTTCGGTTACTCGGTTCTTTCGTTGTTGATTCCGTCTCTGGTATTTGATTTCGATTATACGAGCTCGTTCCTGGTTTATTCTGCTGTCTTGAGCGGGTCTACGTTCTTTGTCTTTTACTTATGTGAAATCATCCGAACCATCTACACCCTTCAGTTGGAAGCGATTAAATATGAGAAAATGCAGGTGGTCAGTCACTTGGCTGCCAGCATGAGTCATGAGGTGAGGAATCCTTTGACAACGGTGAAGGGATTTCTTCAGCTGATTCAGGAAGACCCTTCCAACGTAAGCACCAATAGTGAGCTTTCAAAGGTGGCCGTCAGTGAAATCGACCGCGCCACAGAAGTGATCAACCAATACTTGAACTTTGCAAGGCCCCACCCGGAGCTTGAGGTGGAAATGGAGATCCGGGATGAAATCAACCAATCGACGGAGATCATCATGCCCCTGGCGGTCAAAAATGGAATCGTCCTGAAGGCAAACATCCTCCATCACCATTCCATTAAAGGGGATCCCAATAAGCTGCAGCAGGTTCTCATCAATGTGATGAAAAACGGGCTGGAAGCAATGGAAACAGGCGGTACGCTTCGAATCTTCAGCTACCAGGAAGGAGACAGGGTGTTCATCGTCATCAACGATACGGGAACCGGGATGACCAAGGAACAACTCATGCGCCTCGGGGAACCCTACTTCTCCATGAAAGGCAAGAATGGGACGGGACTCGGAATGATGACCGCCTTCCAACTAGTAGAAGGCATGAAAGGCACCATCAAAGTCCTAAGCAAACCGGGCAAAGGAACCTCCGTCTTCCTCTCCTTCCCCATCTATAAAGGAAAGGAAAACGTAAATAGCGTAAAACAAACAACAGAGGTCCGTCCCTCACTGCGTTAAAGGAGTGAGGGACGGACCTTGGTTTTAGTAGAGAAAGGGACGGACCTCTGGTTTTGGGAGTATAATTGACAGAATTTTCAATTCTGGTATATTGGTAATGGTTAGCAGTTGATACAAATGGGGGCACAAGATGAACAAACTCAAACAATCCGGCCTTGAAGCCGTTCTTATAATCATCGGCATTATCTTAGTGAGTGCGACATCGGGTATCTTCAAACATCAGGCGTTTTCCCTCGTTACATATGCTCAGGAATTAGTCACGTTATGCAAGGAGTTAACAGAACCCCATAAGCTGGTCTATTCAAACCCAATCTCGGATGTGGAACGTCCGTTATTCCCGATCATCATCAAGGCCTTCGTGAGCAGTGCAAGAATCTTTTTCTTAGCTCTGGCACTGGCGCTTACGAGTTCGATCCTCCTGATGGTCCTCTATTTTTCAGTAGGGAACGTGATCCGGAAGGTGATCCAAGGAGTCTCTTTTTATCTCGCGTCGCTGCCTGATATTTTTGTGATTGGGATCCTCCAGATGCTGGTCATCTGGTTTTTTAAACAAACCGGCATTTTAGTGATTGATATTGCTTCCTTGGGGGAAAATCAGGTCATCCTGTTCCCGGCGATCACGCTTTCCATTCTCCCGACGTTCTTTTTTCTGGGATCGATGGTGTCTTTTTTGCAGGAGGAAGAGGGGCTTCCTTATGTGGAGCTTGCGAAGGGGAAGGGGCTCGGCAAATTCCGGATCATGTTCATCCATATGATGAGGAATGTGCTCGTCAGTTTAACGTATCATGGCAAGCAGATCATCTGGATGATGCTATCGAATCTATTGATCTTGGAATATCTATTCAATGTGTTCGGAATCACATCCTTCTTATTTTCCTATAACACACCGGCCATCTTTGCCATCACCTCGATTATGTTATTTGTGCCGTTATACGTTCTATTAAAAGCTATGCAGCTTGTGATTTCGAGAAAAATAGGCAGGGGGATGAGTCTATGAGAATATGGAATCGCCATACTTTCACCATTGGCTTCTGTTTAGTGTTCCTCGTCGTGCTGGTCGGCTGGAGTATGATCTTCAATGTGACGGATGGGGAGATACCAAATACGTTCGTCCTTTATGACGATGAGGGCAGGATCATAGGGGATGCGCCGTTCCAGCCTTCAGGGGACTTTCCGTTCGGGACGGATCGTGAGGGGGATGACCTGTTTTACAAAGTGCTGGAGGGAGCGCAGTATACAATTGGCGCTGCCATCCTCATTTCCACCCTCAGCTTCATGCTTTCCTTTGTCATAGGGGTGGCAGGAGGATTTACGAAATCGAGGGGGAAGAAGTGGACGCAGTCCATCTTCACATCCTTCTATTTCATCCCGCAATCGATCATCGCCTACAATATGTTATACCCCCTCTTATGGGAGCCTCAACAGGGGTTTGAAACAAGTTTTACAGAACGGGTCGTTTGGCAGGCGGTCACCCTGGCTGTCATCACAGCCCCGACAACGGCGATTCTATTATCCAATGAAACCCGCCAGATTCTCGATAAAGAGTTCGTGACCAGCGCACGGGTACTCGGTGGAAGCCGGTTCTTCCTGTTCCGGAAGCATGTCCTTCCACACTTGAAGATGCGACTCTTCATCATTTTTCCAAAGATTACGATTCAGGTGCTCCTCATCATCGCCCATCTCGGGTTCTTCGACTTGTATTTCGGAGGCACCGATGTATGCTACGGGCCGGCCTGTGATCCGCCCCAACCGTTCGTCCAGGAGTGGGCGAGTATCATGTCCATGAGCTTTGTGGAATTAACCAATGCCTGGTGGATCTTTATCATCCCAATGGCCTTCTTTGCCTTGACAATCCTTGCACTGACGGGGATTGCGAGGGGACTTGAGGGATTGATGGAAGAGGATGAGGTAAAGGCAGGTTCGGTTGAAAGTGAGGGGGGAGAACGGAGAGAGAATGGTTCATTGGTAGAGAGTGATTTTTATTTGGTAGACCGGGAGTTTGACAGAGGAATCTGATGAACCGTGCTGGAATGGTCGTGTTTTTTAGAAAAGAGGGTCCTGCCCTTTCACTTCGTACGATTGATTGAAGGTCGATTGGATGGGCCAATCCTTCTCCTTGGTCACGCGGCCATTAGGGGTGAGGGACGGACCTTTCTTTTAGGTGGGACAGGCAACTTGTCCCTATAAACCGGCGCCGCTCTGATGTTAGTGAATAGATTAAGGTCCGTCCCTCCTCACTGTGACGATTACTTCTCGCCAATGACTGCCACAGTTTGAAATTGTCTTGAATCTGGTCCTTTCACTAGTTTTACGTTGTTAAAGCCGACCTTTTTCATTAAGGGAAGTAATTGGGTGTTCAACATGTGATGGACTCCACTCCAGGTCTCCCCATTCTTGCCGGTGCAGAGTGTGATCGTTACGGAACCATTGTTCTTCAGAACCCTGTGGATCTCAGAAATGGTTTCGAACGTCAGGTCCCAAAAATAGATTGAGTGGATACTATAGATCTTGGTAAACATGTCATTGTCTAAAGGGATCTTACATACATTGCCTTGTATGAACGCAGCCCGCCCCTCTTTAATGGCTCGTCTATTCCTGGACTTTGCTGACCGGAGGATGGAATCCGACAGGTCGAGTCCGGCTGCATACTCGACATCGGGTAATTTAAGCAGTTGTTTGATGGCGTATCCTGCTCCACATCCAATCTCCAATACTCTCTCTTCCTTCGTTACATTTAGTAAGTTCAGTGTCCAGCGTGTTTCTGTCCGATGTTGCAAGACCATCTTTTCCCCAAAATATCGCCCCAGTATTCCTTTTGGTAATTGATATTGCAGATCAGCATATTCCTTTAATTTGCTTCGTATCATCTGGTTCTGATCCTCCCCATATACGGAATCTTAAGAAAAGTATAGTATAATCAACATATTAAACAAGGTGATAATCCTTATAGTTAGTATTAACTTTTTTAATAGAAGAGGGGGATCTATTTGGATATGAATCAATTAGAAGCTTTCGATCATGTCGTACGGTTCGGCAGTTTTAGTAAAGCTGCCAGGCATCTGAATCTTTCTCAACCTACGATTAGTGTCAGGATACAGGGTTTAGAGAAAGAGGTTGGAAGGGGTCTATTTCACAGAGTCGGAAAGAGGGTAGAATTAACAGATGCAGGGAAGGGGTTCCTGCCGTATGCGAGACAAGCCATTGAAATAGTCACGAACGGGATGGAAAAAGCGCGTCTCATACAAGAAGGGAAAGCGGGCCATGTTACGATCGGGACGCTTCCCACATTTACTTCCGGGGTATTCAGTTCAGCGATGGCTCATCTCAATACGTGGTCTCCCGAGATTCACGTCGAAATACACACGGGGCATAATCAGGAAATCCTAGAAATGCTGTATGACGGATTTATTAAGATGGGGTTAGTGACAAATCCCTACTATAATACAGACGTGAAAACCATCCTTACTCTAAAGGAACCGCTCATTTTAGTGGCACACCCTTCTCATCCACTTGCTTCAGCATCTGATGAAAATCGAAAATCCGCTGAAATCATAGAGAACAGTGATCCCTATATCATGGTGGATTGGAGTACTGAAAGTAAACATTGGCAGAAATCAATGACAAATCCAAGCATGAACTTCATAGAATTACCCCCACCCACTGCTTTGGATTTGGTTCTTTCAAACAAGGGAGTGGCCATGGTCACAGAATCAATGGTAAAGAACGGCTTGGAAACCAATCAGTTAGTCAGAATACAACCAGCAGACTTCCCATTACTGTATCGGGAAATCGCTCTGGTAAGTCTGGATTCTGAAAAGAGTTTATCCCCTGCTGCCAAGACGGTTGTTGAGGTCTTTAGATCTCGGACCGCGGTGGGACAGGCACCTTGTCCCGGGATGTCGGCGCCGTTCGGGAATAAGTAAGGAGATGAAGAGATTCCAACTTTCATTCCCATTCCCATGATTTTCACCGGCTATGTATCTTATATAAACAACACGGCTATTCCAATTAAAAGGAAGATCATCAGGATCGATAATATGATTATTCTTCTATTCATGTTAGCAGCCTCCTAAGGTGATGAAGTTCCCCTCATCTTAACATAGATTCTATGGGTCTTGATTCGCGTTCCAAGACAACGTGACAAAAGGCGGGGCAGGGAAGGTGTCATTTGACGGGGCCGGTAAGTGTTGAAAATGGTAAAAGGAAGGTGCCATCTTGCAGGATATAAAAAGCTACAGCACATTTAGAAAAATTGAACCGATCAACAAGGGTTGGTCCAGCGACAAGAAATATTATATTGAAACCGATACGGGCGAGAAGCTCTTGCTCCGCACGGCTGATCGTTCAGCCTATGGGATGAAAAAAAGCGAGTTTGAAATGATGAAACAGCTGGCCGGAAGGGGACTCCCCATATCGCAGCCGATTGATTTTGGCATTTGTGACAATGGCGATTCTGTCTATTCGCTTTTTACTTGGTGCGAGGGAGAAGACGCCCAGATCGTGTTGCCCAAGTTGACCGATACAGAGCAATATGAACTCGGGCTTGAATCGGGGCGGACCCTTAGGGAGATCCACTCGATTCCAGCGCCGGGTGACCAAGAAGATTGGGAAACGAAATTCAATCGTAAAGCGGATGACAAGATCAAGCAGTACAACGACTGCCCCATCAAAATAGAAGGCGGCGACCGAATCATTACATATATCGAGTCGAACAGGCATCTCCTTCGGGGGAGGCCGCAATCGTTTCATCACGGAGATTATCACGTGGGGAATATGGTCATTTCGCCGGAAAGGGAACTCTCCGTCATAGATTTCAACCGTCATGACTTCGGCGATCCGTGGGAAGAGTTCAACCGCATTGTGTGGAGCGCTTCGGTCAGTCCGCATTTTGCCACCGGCCAGCTCAACGGTTTTTTTAACGGAAGGCCGCCGGAGGAGTTCTTCAAGCTCATGGCTTTTTACATAAGCAGCAATATGCTGTCGTCCATTCCCTGGGCCATCGCTTTCGGTGAGGAAGAGGTGAACGTCATGAAGGCTCAGGCCAAGGAAGTGATGGGCTGGTTTGACGGTATGAATAAGCCGGTGCCGACCTGGTATTTGGAGGACTTCTATATTCAGTACATCCATCAGATCCCATACAAATTAAAGTCTCCTTTCGACCTTTCGTTCATCGAGCAATATGGTGAGGTTTTCAAGGTGTATGATGATCAGGATTCGGGCAATATCTGCTTCGGGGTGAAGGACGGGAATGAGAGGTATTTCATCAAATTCGCCGGTGCACCGACTGAGAGATATGCCGGCAAACCTGAAGATGCCGTCGCTGGTCTTACAGCTGCCGTTCAGGTGTATCGAGATTTGGCGCATCCTCATTTGATCCGGTTGATCCGTACGGAGGAAGTGGGAGGAGGATTTGCCGCCATATTTGAATGGACAGATGGTGAGTGCATGGGAAAAATATATCCACTGTCCAGGGAGAAATTCTTGCAGATGCCGGACAGTACCAGGCTTGAGGTATTCAACGACATCCTGGACTTTCATATTCACGTGATCAAGCAGGGATATGTGGCCATCGACTTTTATGACGGCAGCATCATGTATGATTTTAACAAGGAAAAGACCCTCATCTGTGATATTGATCTCTATTCCAACATACCCTATATCAACACGATGGGCAGGATGTGGGGATCATCACGCTTTATGTCCCCTGAGGAATTCACACGTGGTGCAGTGATTGATGAAATCACGAATGTGTATGGCATGGGGGCTACTGCTTTTGCTTTATTTGGCAGGGAAAAAGACCGGTCAATGGAAAAGTGGCGGTTGAGTAAGGAGTTATATGAAGTGGCGTTGAAGGCGGTGAGTGATGAGAGGGAGAAGCGTCAGCAGTCGCTAGCGGAGTTTAAAGATGAGTGGGATAGGGCGAGGTTTGTTAGACGTAAGGATAGTTTGTAATATGGCTTTGTAAATAGTAAAGAAACCAACAAGAATGCGCTTCTGTTGGTTTTTTATGTTTTATTAGGGAACTCCCAGTTTATGCCTACTAAAAGTAATAAACTACAGATGTAAAGAGTATGTTTATTAGCATTCGAATCGATTTCCAACACTAGTTATCGCCCACTAATCGTCACATTTAACAAAAATCCCCTAAACAAGTAACCGGACCTTCCTGTTATAGTTATAGTACAATGAAAGTTGAAATAAAGTAGATAAAGAATGTCTATTAATCTAGCGATGGTAGGGGAAATCAATCATGACACTGAAAAAGATAAAGAGCATCCTGTTTATGCTGCTTGGCTCGATATCCCTGGTGTTCGGGATTGCCGGCACTGTGCTTCCGGTTCTGCCGGGCGGCCCGTTTTACTTATTTGCCGCGTTTTGCTTTGCGAAAAGCTCCAAGCGGATCGATCGTTGGTTTAAGAGCACAGTCATATATGATAAATATGTTCTCGCCCTCCTTCAAAAGAAGGGGATGACCCGGAAAGAGAAAATCAGGATCAACGTGACGGCTGATTTCTTTATTCTGCTCTCAGTAGTGTTCGTGGATATCCTGTTTGTTCGGATCATTTTAATCGGGCTCGCTTTATATAAGCATTATTATTTTATAAAAAAAATCGAAACGATATATCCGGAATCGTATCAGGTGGAAAAGAGCCAGTGATCTATGGGATTACGGGCTTGTATTGAACCAAGGAGTTATTGGAGACAATGCTGAAAAGATATCAATTAAAAAGCGATTTCAGAGGGTTCAAAAAGGGGTCCCACTTCTACTTGATTGCTGAATCTGAGTATATTGGCATCAAGGAGTATGTTTTACGGACGAGAGACTTATCCAGGAGAATGATGATCTCTGAAAGGGAAATGGAGAAATATTTTATTCGTATGAAATAGAAGACCCGTCGATGAGACGAGTCTTTTTTTAATGACAAGATAAAGAACATTCGAACCTGGCATGATTATGACCTGTCCCTTTGGCTCCTATCCATTCACCTGCCTATCCAAAAATGCTCTAATTTCCTTATAAGCCCGTATCTCATTCCGCTTCTTCGAAAAGCCATGACCCTCATCCTCAAAAAGAAGATAATTCACATCGATCCCCTTTTCCTTCAGGTGGCTCACGATACGCTCGGATTCCTCCGTTTTCACTCGGGGATCGTTCTGTCCATGAATGATGAACATGGGTGTATTCATTTGGTCTATATACGTAATCGGCGAATCTCTTACAAGTTTCTCGTAATCATTATCCGGATTTCCCACCAACTGATTCATGAGTGGCTTCCAGCTCGCCGGAACGTTCTGTAAGAAGGTGAGTAGATTGGATATGCCAAAGATGTCTACGATACCACAGAAATACTCCTGATGTCTCCCGGCAAGGAGGAGGCTCATGTATCCGCCGTAGCTTCCACCCATGGCAAAGATCCTGCCCTTTTCCGCGATTCCTTCCTTTAGCAACCAACCCATTCCTGCTACACAATCGAGCCTCGGGCCGTCTCCCCAATTCTGTTCCACCATCTTTTCGAAGGAGGCCCCGTATCCCTTGCTGCCCCTGAAGTTCGGGGCGAAGAGGGTGTATCCGCTTTGGACCAGGTACTGAAATAATGGGCGGTACTTCATTCGCTCTACCTTCTGGGGACCCCCGTGTGGGCATAAAATCGTATATCCGTTCGCATGTCGGGGTCTGAACAGCAACGCTTCGATACTGAGTCCGTCATAGCTTTCATAGTGGATGACGTCCGGCTTGATCAAACTTCCTTCCTGTACGCCAAGCACTTTGGTATTGGTCACCTGGGTCCATTCACCGTCTGTATCCTTTTTGAAAATCGTATCGGTCCTGTCAGCTGACATGCCCAAAACAAAAAGCGATCCTTGTCCCGTGATGATCATTTTCTTGATGACATCACAGGGGGTGTCGATGGGCTCAGGTCTACCATCAGTAACATCATATTCGTATAGCCGATCTCTCACACCCTTTTCCGTGGAAACCACTAAGCGGCCCGCACTGAACTGGATAGAAGTGACTTCTTCCTTTTCCAAAGTGAAGACGGGTTGAAATTCATAGGTTGAGAGATTAAAAGAAGCGAGATAAGAAAATTCCTTTTCATAGTTGGTCGTAAAATACACGGTACCGTCGGCGAACAGAACATCACGGATCGTATGGGGGATGCCAGGATCCGGGACAAGTGGGATTCTCCCGTCAGTAGACTGATAGAATGCTGCTACATGGGTGTTGGAGTAGGTCTCCGTGAACACATAGGTCCCATCGGAAGACATGGCTGCAACCACGATCGGAGCTTTTTCCCCTTTTTGGATCAGGGTGGTTTGATTGGTTTGCAAATCCGTTTTGTAGATATTCAATAATGGGTTTTCGTGATTGGTAGAGTAGGCCATTTCATGATTCGTTGTAAAGCAGGCATGATAACAGGTCGCACTGGATTCCCCTTCATTGAAAGGCAGGGGAGTTCCTCCTGATAGGGGCAAATAATGCAGCTGATAGTTTTCATCTCCATCCTTCTCAAAGGTAGCGACGATGTAATCAGAACCGATATGGATGAGGCTGCTTTTCTGGTTTATCGTCGTCAGCGGATAAGGAAATGAATGGGGCAAATCCATGGCCCACAGGTTATATTCCCCGTTCAGATTGGTGCTGAAGACCAGCTTCTCCCCGTTTTCATTTACACTAAATGTGTTGATATCAATGGTTTGAAAGTATTGTTCAACTTCAGGCGATGGCAGACGGATAGGACATTCCTCCAGATGGATAAGGTATAGGTATATTATTCCATTTGTTGGTGGGGGATTCAATCATTAAAAGGTATTGCCCAACACCAAAATATTTGAAATAATTGACATTAACCGAACATAAAGAGTAAGGAGGGGGAAACGAAATGATGTATTTTTTTATTTTCGCCGGAATCCTGGTCGTATACTTTGCTATTAGGATTTGGATCGGTTCCAGGAAGATGGAGTTTTATGGAGATAGCATAAAGAATACGTCCCGAAGCCCAAGGGATGAAGCCTATGAAAAGTCCGCCCGGCATTCCCAACAAGCCATGAATCAGAATCACCATTCAGGTGGCGGTCCCAATGGTTAAGGGGAAGTTTGATTTGAAAAGAATGATAATGCTCCTTGTAAGCTTGATCACAGTCCTTTCTTTGTTAGGTTGTGCCGATGATGGAACGGAAATCATTAAAAGTGAGAAAGCTGAAGCCATTGCCACGGAACAATTTGAAAAAGATGTACAGGAACATAATGATTCAAGCTTTAAAAAAATCAGTATGGATGACGTGGAACTCCTTTCAAAAGAAACCCATTTCAGTAGTGATTCAAAGGCTTGGGAAATCACGTTTAATTATAAGGATGGGCTTACCAGGGAAGGTTCAGTAACCAACTCGATTGCTCATTACAGTGTAGGTCCAGGGGGAGATATCATAAGGAAGTCAACTTCATTCAAATGAAAGACGCAAGGCCCACGCACCTTTTGAGTGGTTCTTGCGTTCATTTTTTTATGAGGAAGGCGGCGGCAACAAGAAAATTCGACAAGGGGGATTAAATAAGTGAAAAAAAGCTTAATGAATTAACTTCCGGCACGATTAATCTGAACCCGGCATGATTATTTCAAATCAGGGACGATTATATCCCAAACCGGCATGATTATAGGTCTTCCTGTAAAAGAGAAGCTGGTTCACATACTAGAATAAGATTCAACTCTGCCCAAAGAAGGAATCGCATCCCAAAAACAAGTATATATATGTCAAAGGACTAAAAAAATCGCAAATCTAGGATGTGAAGGATGTTGAATAAATCGATGCTCCCCACTCTGATCGGAATCATGGCCGTCCTCTACATATTCATCATTCCCCAAGAGCCATTAGCATTGAAAATCGTTTTCAAGCTGATCCCGATGCTACTCATCATTCTCTACGCCTTCCGTCAGCTGCCCGCCAGACCGGCACCGGCCATGCGGCTTGTCATCATCGGCTTATTCTTCTGCATGCTTGGCGACGGGTTTATCGCGGTGTCATTTGTAGCGGGTCTCGGAGCTTTCCTTGTCGGACATGTCTTCTATTTAACAGGGTTTATCAAAATGTCACGTACGAACATGACGCGCCTAGCCTCCATTTTCCCGATTGGATTGTATTCCTTCATCATCGGACGCCAGCTGATTACCTCGCTCCAAACCGAAGGAAATGATGGACTGGTGATTCCGGTTATTGCCTATATGCTGGTCATTTCCCTGATGGCCCTAACCGCCATCCTGACCGATAACCTATGGGCAACTGCCGGAAGCATCCTGTTTGTCATCTCGGACTCCATCCTGTCATGGAATATGTTCGTGTCAGCGATCCCTTATTCGGATGTCCTGATCATGACAACCTACTACTCGGCGCAGTTCCTGATTGCGGTAAGCCTCGCAAGCCTAGGAAACTCGGTCAGTCATGAAGAGGGAAAAAGGTTGAACATGTAATCAGCGTTTGCGCCTGTCGAGGGGTCTCGCCAGGCGTGTTTTTTGAAAAATATTAAAAAAATCCAAACTTTATCTATATAAGAAACGTCTTATTTAGTGAAGATACATACAAAGCAGGTGAGTGTTTGAAATCCGGAACTATTTCTAAATCCGAGAAAGATCGACTACTAGAGAAAGCCATGACGGAATACGGAAATGATGTGTATTACATCGTCTATTCCTATGTGAAGGAACATAGCCTGTCGGAAGATCTGACACAAGAAATCTTCATCAAGTTTTATCAAAAGATGGATACCTTTCGCGAGGATTCCTCCCTTAAAACATGGATCATCAGCGTGGCTGTCAATCACTGCAAGGATTATTTAAGACGATGGGATACGCGTATGGTCAGTATATCGAATAAAATCAATGACATGGTCAAAGGGAAAATGGGCGCGCCGGAACAAACCGTGATCGAGAAGGAAAAGAATTCTGAGCTCATCCAGAGCGTTTTGTCTCTGCCAATCAAGTATCGGGAGATCATTTTTCTATATTATTTTGAAGAAATGAAGCTATCTGAAATCGGAGCCTGTATGGATTTGAACACCAATACCGTGAAGACCAGACTAACAAGAGGAAAAGCGCTGCTCGGTTCAACGATTAAACGGAATGAGGTGTATAAAAATGGATGAGCTTAAACGTTTGCGTGGTCTGATGAAAGAAGAAACCTTCAAAGGGCATGGTTTTACCAATAAAATGAGGGAGGACATCCTGAATGAGATTCATTCGAAACCTTCATCCAACGCTTTTTCATTCAATAAAAAACCGATATTCGCTCCGTTGATGTCCTTTTTATTCGTTGCGGCATGCCTCTCTTTATTCGTTTATTTCGGTGGAACCCAACTGGGACTCTTTGACGGAAATAACGCCAGTGCCCCTTTCTATCAATACGAGGCCAAAGATCGTCCTGAATCCCTTGGCGCAGAATTCAAGTTTCTCACAAAGGCTCCATTTGAAGTAGAGAAGGTCACAGCGGAAACAAGTGAGGATCCTTCAGGGAAAATAGAATTGGTGACCTTGACAGGCAAGGAAAGACAAACAATCAAACTGACGTTTCAATCCATTGAACCAGAAACCAATCTGACACTATACCAGGACGAAGTGAAAGTCGGCCAGTCCAAAGGAAGCTATTACGAGTCAGAAGGTCCGGCAAAGGTCAGTCACCTGATATGGATTGAAGGGGATGACATTAAATATGAAATGGAATATATGCCAGGAGGATCTGACGTCACTTTGTCTAAAAAAGATATGATTAAAATGGCAGAGTCGTTTCGTTAATCAAAGGAAAGGATGATGGATACGGATCCATCATCCTTTCCCTTTAATATGTTCCATACAAAACCTTAACGATATATCCATATTGGTTATAGGTCACTTCTTTCCACTGATTCCCGCCGTTTGCACTTCGATACATGATGATGGAATAACTGCCTGAAGCTCTCCGATAACTCTCCATCCAAGTGACTCCCCCTTGGCCGCCGCCATCTTCTACGACCTTTGTGTCATCATTCTCCGCTGCTGATGTATGCGTTACCCCTAAGGCAGCACCAGCAGATAGGACCATTGAACACGCAACCACATACCTTACTGAACATTGAAGGAAACCTATCACGATTGCCATCCCCTTTTGTTAATAAATGTATCTATTTAGTCGATCATACTATAAAATATCTTTCTTAGGACTAGGAGGTATTCTCTATTATTCGGGGGTGAGGAGCTCTGAATAGGACGATATCTTTATAATTCTTGTTGGGGTATTAATATGTTAATAATTCAAATTCACAATTATAGGTATCGCCTTTACATTTTCAATCGCCTTAGATGCAGAAAAACACGATTAAATACATAAAATCCCTATTATAGGAGAACGTTACAATTATCTAAACGATTAATGGGGGACGTAGCGTGTCTAGCAAGAATTCAAACATATTATCAGTATGTACTTTGGTTATTCCATGGTTCACAGCACCATTTTTAGGAAAGAAAGTATTTATCCGTTATACATCCGTAGCATTATTTACGAATGTCATCTGGAGTATCCTCAGCGTATTCGCCAATAAAAAGCGGTGGTGGAAAGCAGATCCATTTATCTTGAAAAATGTTCCCATCGATCTTCCATTTGTGGCGGGAATGTTCTTCATTACGACACTATGGGTGTTTAAGCTGACCTTTGGAAACTTTAAAAAGTATTTCGCTTTAAATGCCGTGATCGATTTCCTGCTGGCCTTTCCTGTTGTGAAGTTTTACGATCGAGTGGGTGCCTTTAAACTAAGAAAGTTGAGCTCCACCCTCTTTTACATGATTGTTCTGTCATTGGCTGTCATCATTTATGTCTATCAATGCACCATGGAAAGAGTAATGAAACGTATGACGGGAAAGCTGGGAGATTCGTGAACAAGTGACGGATGATCCACTATTGCTTCTGAAGCAAGAAAGCCTAAATTATATAACTTTTTTTGCAGTGACCATCAAAAGTTGTTGCTAGTCGTATAAAAAAGAAGTTTTGTCATCAAAGGTGTCTGTCCCTCTCAAATCTACTAGAAATGCATATAAATAGTAGTAGAGGGGAGGGATAGTTATGTTAAAAAACAATGTCGTGTATTATGATTCAGATGGCAAAATGGTAGATAAACTGGATATCCAGCAGGAAAGCTGCGACCGCACCATAGAGTATTGTGCAACCGCTATTGTTCCGGATGGATTTACTTTCAGATTCACTACGTTCGATAGCTTCACGGCCTGTTCTGATTTGAGTGCGCTTGTATGTATGCTAGAAGAGCAGGAGGCGGAAGGGACTGTTGAGAACCCATGCGGTGGCACTTTGACATGTCCTGTGGCGATCGATGCCGTTCGTCTGGTAGGTACCGCCAGATTTAATATTAACGTGGGAGACTTGACACCGATTGAAGGGGGACTTCAAATTGGTGATATTCCATGTACCCTTGCAAGCGATGTTTCCGTGCCGGTCAATCAAGTGATCCAAACGATCTGCAAAACGGAAAATTGTCAGGGGACCTGTTTTGATACGGTCGGCGCATTTGCCTTTGCTCCACAAGTAATCACCGATGCTTGCGGGCGCCAGATTGTGACCGTACGTGGAGGATTGTTCCTGCGTTTTCTTGGATGCTAATCAGAAAAACGGATTCGGTATTTATTTGTTGAAATTTAATAAAGTTGAATAATTTATAAGAAAGTTTGAGAGAAACCCTGTATTGATATAGGGTTTTTCTTATGGTCTTGAACTTGTGTTGTATTGTACAGTTAGAGGATCTGTTTAATGGAAGATGGCATTGATTAAAGTCTGGCCATTTGAAATAATTGGTAGTGTCAAATTTAACTTTAAATCATTGCTAAAAAATAGAACAAAATTGATAGGAGAATTTATGAATAATATATCACTTGTAGAAATGACGGAAAACGAGTTTGAACAGTACTTTTTAGATAAAATCCAACGGTATGCAGTAGCTTTATCCCAAAATGCTCCAGAGGATAATCAAGAATTTGAAATTAAAGCAAAAATACAACTTGGAAATTTGTTACCGGATGGAATAGGGACACTAGGTCACTATCTTTTTAATATTTATTGTGAAAAAAATAATGTAGGTTATATATGGGTTAAAGAAGACGTAGAAAAGAAAAGTGCCTTTCTTTATGAAATATATATTTTTGATGAGTTTCGAAATAAAGGATATGGATCGAGGGCCATGAAAAAAATTGAAGAGTGGATGAAGAATCATAATCTTTTGTTCTTAAAACTTCACGTTTTTGGAAGTAATATAGAAGCACGAAAATTGTATGAGAGAATTGGATTTGAAATTGCAGGAGTTAATATGATGAAAAAGGTTGAGTGAAGTGGAGAAAAGCCTAGAATTAGCTAGATAAACTCTAGTTTGTCTTGAAGGGTGCGAAAAGCGCCTTTTGCGCTACCTGGGAAGCATCAGAACCATCACAACACTTCCATAGTTGAACAAAAAGACGACAAAACGATACGATTCAGATTATTTACCAAAGAAGCGAGGAGAATTTTTTTGTGATTGAATTAAAATTTTTCGAGACATCGGATTTTCAGCAACTTACTAAATGGATAGAAACTCCGGAGTTTTTACTTCAATGGGGAGGTCCTAATTTTAGTTTCCCTTTAAATGAAGAGCAATTAGAGAATTACATGAAAAATGCTAATAAGACTAACTCTGATGTTTTAGTTTATAGCGTTATAAATAAAGAAAATGGTAATGTAATTGGGCATATATCGTTAGGCAGTATTGATCGAATTAATAAATCAGCAAGAGTAGGAAAAGTCATGGTGGGTGATAAAACAGTAAGAGGTAAGGGAATTGGTCAACAAATGATGACCGAAATTCTTAAAGTTGCATTTGATGAACTTAAATTACATCGGGTTAGTCTTGGGGTGTTTGACTTTAACTCTTCAGCAATTTCTTGTTATGAAAAAGTAGGATTTATAAAAGAAGGCATACTTAGAGATGCGAGGAAAATTGGTGACGAGTACTGGAGTTTGTGGGAAATGAGCATTTTAGAAAATGAATGGATGGAAAGAAATAAAGGTTAGTCTTATTGTGCTAACGGTTAAGATAGCTGAAAATCAGGCAAAGGGACTCCCGAAAACTTTTTCAGTATTCCATAGTGTAGTATGAAAATTATTTATTGAGGTGAAAAATGTCGATAAAAGGGCTTAATCATTTCCTGTTTTCAGTTACAGATTTAGAAACGTCCATTGAGTTTTATCACAAAATATTCGATGCAAAATTATTAGTAAAGGGTAGAAAAACGGCTTACTTGGATGTACAGGGAATGTGGTTTGCTCTTAATGTAGAGAATGACATCCTCCGCAATGAAATACACCAATCCTACACCCATATTGCCTTTTCCATTGAAGAAAAGGATTTTGATAGTATGTACGACAAACTAAAGAAATTCAATGTAAATATCTTGTCAGGTCGCCCGAGAGATGAAAGAGATAAAAAGTCCATCTATTTTACAGACCCGGATGGCCATAAATTTGAATTTCATACAGGTACATTACAAGACAGATTGGATTACTATAGAGAAGAGAAGACACATATGAAGTTCTTTGATTAAAACGGTGACCACGATAGGAGGACGATTAATACATAACCGAACAAAATGAATATTGAAGGGAAGTATATGATCTTGATTCTTAATAACAAAAACAATCCATCTTTCTTACCCGTATTAGACCACGTAAACAGTACGTTTCATAAAGTAATCTGTTCAGGGGCATCCACTCTTATCATTCATAAGGATTCAATTGTGTTGGAACAGTACATCGGGAAACAGTCGACTGCTAATGAGGCTAGAATCGTTCAGGCGGATACTCAGTTTCATGTAGCTTCAGTGAGGAAGAGTTATATCGGCTTTGCGGTTTCTTATGCGTTGTTTTATGGTTACATAAACAGCATAGATGATCTGGTTTTATCCTATTTGCCTGAACTTGAAGAGACTATCTGGAAAGATACAACAATAAGACATGTACTTAACCATACTCATGGATTAAAACAAGAGGGGAATAGAACCGTACGAGAATTTGCTCCTGGCACAAACTGGTCTTATAAACAAATTGGCATCGAGGCACTAACTCAGATTGTAAAACGCACAACAAATAAATCAGTTGCAGATATAATTCATGAAAACGTCTTTATCCCATTGGGTTTTAACGAATCCAATTGGTATTCAAAGAAACACGAGCAGCTAGTTGATGTGATGTTACGCTATGAAGGCGATGAAGACTGGAAGACAAGTGAAAGCACTGAAGGCGACAAAATGAATATGTATGTATCCACCAGGGAGTTAGCTTACTGGGGGTATCTCCATCTTAAAAAAGGGAAAATAAATGGAAAGCAAATGGTTCCCGCAGAAATCATAGAAATGGCCACTTCTCTTCAAAGTCCATCCACCCTTCCTAAAGAATTGCCTCAAAATGGTTTCTTATGGTTTGTAAAAGATTTACCTGCCCAAAAAACAGAGATAGGTCACCATGTCCCTAAAGGTTCCTATCAAATACTTGGATTCACAAATTGTACCTTATTAGTTATTCCTGAAGAAGAGATTGTTGCTGTTCGCATGTTTAATAGTTTTGGCTCCCCTGAAGGCTATGATTACTTATCTGATGTAAGATCGTTTGGCGACACGATTATGAAGTGTGTAACTAATGAATCTAAAGTAAGTTTATAGTGGATATCTGGAATCCGAGTCTTCCATTATTGGAGGTTAATGGAGGAAGACCCAGAGTTATTATTATTTATAACCCTTTGCTTATTTGTCCGGTTATTGACCTTCTTCAACTATTCGACATGTGAAATAAGATGTTGTTCTTGTTAAATTGAACCTGAAATGATTAGGGAGGCTAGAAAAAAATGAAAAAAACAGCCGTTCTATTATATCCTCAGTATAGTGAATATGAATTAAGTGTTGCATTATCCATTTTAATGCAGGGAGGAAAACCAGTAGTTACTGTAGGGGGAAATATGCAGCCGATCAGAGGGGAATCAGGATTAACTTGCTTGCCCGATACCACAGTTGATGAGATAAACATTGATGAGATTGATAGTCTTTTATTAACAGGTTGTATGGATGTTTTTGCATTGGAAAATGAAAAAACTTTAATAGAATTTATAGGTGACATCGAAAGTAAGGTAACTATAATTGGAAGTATTTCAAGTTCGCCTTACCTACTTGCAAAAGCTGGGGTTTTAAAAGGGAAAAGATATACTATTGGGATGACGGAAGAAGATAGGGGGAAATCTGTCATTTTAGAAAAAGAAAATTACTCGGAAGAACTAGTTGTTCAAGATGGGAAATTGATTACTGCACGGGGAAGAGGATTTATAAGATTTGGAGTGTGCTTCGGAAAAGCATTAAATCTTGAATTTGATGAGAGTTGGTATAGAGAATAATATTTTGGTTGTTCAGTGATTGCTCGAATGCTCACCATTTTTTCATAGATAAACGTGCGGTTAAACGAAATAAGTTAGTGAAGGAGTTCATAAATTGAATAATTTCGCACTGATGTGTATCTTGCTTCTACTAGGTGTAATCGTTGAATTTATCGGAACGACATTCACTACATATGCTAAGAAAAGAAGAACTTTTTCATTTATAGTGTGGGGTGTTCTATTAATCACCTTCATTGTACTATGGTTTCTGGAAAATTCTTAATTCTACCCTGGATTAATAAGTAAACAGTTCTTATTAGAGAAGATGAAAATAAATGTTAGGTAAAATTAAAGCACTACCTGAAAAAGTGGCATTTACAATAGGTTTATCTCTAATATTATTTAGTCCATTTTGTATATTTTTGATGTCATTTCTATTCCCATTAGGTAATGGGAAAAAGATGATTATAGGAAGTGTTGCTTATTTTTTTGCTATTTTATTGATACTAAGTGCGGCTGATAAAAGACATTCTAGAATTGGTAAGTAAATGCGAGAAAGGCCGTGAAGTTATTTGACAGGTTATAAAGCAATCCTATTCGATCTGGATGATACCTTACTCAACAGGGATCAGGCAGTGGATCAAGATTGATACCATATGTCGAGATCGATTCTTTTGCTAGATTAATAAGTTATATTACAAGATGCCAACACGCCAGAGGTGAAAAAAGATGATTTTTGTATTCGATTTAGATGGGACGATTTGTTTTAAAGGAAAACCCTTGAGCCAGGAGATATGTGATGCATTAAATGTTTGTAAGCAACAGGGACACGAAGTTGTTTTTGCTTCAGCCAGGCCGATTCGTGATTTATTACCCGTTCTTCCTCAAGAATTCCGGCATTTTCGGATGGTTGGTGGGAATGGTGCCTTTACGTATGCAGATCAGGAGATTAAGACCCGTACTTTCGCAGCAGAAACAATAAATCATATAAAACAGATCATAGAAACCAACCAGCTGACTTATCTGATAGACAGTGATTGGGATTACAGCTACACAGGAGATCGTCTTCATCCAATATTCCGTAATCTTGATCCTGAAGAGCGTGCTGTAAATCAGCCATTGGCTCAACTATCAAAGATCACGAAAATCGTATTATTTACAAGAGATCAAGCTATCAAACAACAACTGCAGAAGCTATCTGTACAAGTATACGAACACGGGGATGAAGAGCTCATGGATATATGCCCGTCAGGAATTCATAAGGTGGATGGCCTGAGACAACTAGGCATACTTCCAGGTGAGTTTATTGCATTCGGAAATGACCAAAATGACTTAGAACTGTTTCAACACGCAAAGTACAGTGTTTGTGTGGGGCAGCATCCTATAAAAGAATTTGCATCCACTTCCATAGGGATTGAGGATGTTCCAATCAAATAAAAGAAATCAGTGAATTATATCAGCAAAGAGGACTGATGCTGGAAAGTTGATGTGTATTCTGCTAGAGCATCGTAATCTAACTTTAGTGGAGGTAAATACATGATGAGTACGTTTGTTTATATGGTGAGACACGGTGAGTCACCAAAGGGTGGAAATGAAAGAACAAGAGGGCTAACTCCAAAAGGTCATTTGGTTGCTAAGCGGGTAACGGACATTTTAAAAGATGAAAAGATTGACGCAGTTGTTTCAAGCCCCTATATACGTTCCATCTTAACGGTCGAAAAGTTAGCTGCACAACTAGGGCAAGAGGTTTTAGTATATGAAGATTTAAAAGAGAGAATCTTTTCTTCTGAAGATAAACGAGTTTCTGATAAGGAATTGGTTCCACTGTTGGAGAAGTCGTTCGGGGAACCAAATTTCGCTTTAGAAGGAGCAGAATCAAATGCTGACTGTCAAAAAAGGGCTATTAACGTTTTTAAAGAACTACTAGAAACTTTTAGAGATAAACATATCGTAATAGGATCTCACGGGGCTGTAATGACCTTGATGATGGGATATTTTGATAGTAAGTATGACTTGGATTTTTTACATAGCACGTCCAAACCTGATATTTATAGGATGGAATTTAAAGAAAAGGAATTGGTGGATGTTCGAAGGATGTGGGGGATGAAATAAGGCGTAAATTATTATTAATTATTCTTGTTATTGAACAAGGGAATAGCTGAAAATCGGGAAGTGAATCTCCTGCTATATTGTCTGTTCCGTTAAAGGGAGGTTAGTGGAATAAGAAACAACTAAATCAGTATGACAAAATGGGATTATTAGGTAATTAATTTCAAGGGGGAGCGGGATGCTAAAAAGGAAATTCGGGGACCGTTCAGAATGGAAACGAGTAATAAAAAAGAAATATTCGCAATCATATCTAGATACAAAAAAATTTAAAGGTTATATAACTTTATTAAATACAATAAAAGTAACTGAACCTCTATCAGTTAGGTATGGTGAGGAAAATGTTTGTATTGTGAATGATGGTTATATGTGGTTGCAACAATTTCCATTGGAGAAAAATCATTCGGTAACAACGATGTTTAATGCCAATGGTGATATAGTCCAATGGTATATCGACATATGTCTTCGTAACGGATTTGAGAATGAGATTCCTTGGATGGATGACTTATTTTTAGACATAGTTTTACTACCATCTGGAGAAGTTATTGAAAAGGATGTAGATGAAATTGACGATGCTTTAACAAAAGGGATTATTGATAGAACTCTTTATGACTTTGCATGGAATGAAATGAAAAACATTAAGAGTTTAATAAGCACAAACAGTTTCGATTTAATAAAGCTTTCAAACAACCACAAGGAAATCTTATCTAAAATATTACAATAACTACTTTTCAAGTAACAGGAGCTTATCCGCCATAAGGTAAGCTTCTTTTTTATGGAATTTAGTTATTGAGTTTCTATCTGCTATTTGAAATAATTGGTAGTAACGAATAGATTGGCAACCATTAAAGTCCCTATACTGAAGGTGAGAAAATGAAAGAAACGATCAATGATACTGATTTTTTCAGGTTGTATGCCTTATGTGACGGAGTCTATGCAGCGATTGCGAAGCCTGGCCAAGGTGCCTGGAGTAATTCTGGCATCGTTGACTTGGGTGAGGAATTGCTGGTTTTCGACTCATTTGCCACTCCTTCCGCCGGTTATGAATTAAGGAAGCAAGCTGAAGAGATGACTGGGAAAAAAGTGAAGTACCTGATCAACAGTCATTATCACGGAGATCATGTATTTGGAAATCAAGCATTTGCTGATACAACGATTATTTCCACTTCCCTCACAAGTAAATGGTTTGATGAAAAAAATAAGATAGTAGATTTAGAGACAGAAATAGAAGAAACGGAAGACTATCTGAAGAAGCTAAAAGATCAAATCGAGTTTACTGCAGATAGAGTCATGAAAGCCAGTCTCACCAATCAATATAAGGAAATGGCAGCCATTTTAAAAGACTTACCTATTATGAAAATGGTTATCCCAAACGTCCTTTTTGAAGAAAGAATGGTGATTGAAGGCACTAAAAGAAAGGTTGAATTGCACTGCTTTGGAGGAGGGCATACTCCCAGTGACACATTTCTGTACTTACCAGAAGAGAAGATTGGATTTATGGGTGATCTGGTAACCGTTGATTTACATGTACCCATTTATGATCCTGAACAATTCAGTGCCATTCTAGAAAACGTGAAGCTACTGGATATTGAGACTGTCGTACCTGGTCACGGATATCCAGGGGGGAAAGAATTGGTGTTTACTCTGGAAAAGTATTTAGCCTTTTTGATTGAAAATACGAAAGAAGCAGTGAAAAATGGTGTGCCATTCAAAGTCTTGGTTTCTAACTTAGAAATACCTGACGAATATGTCGAATGGATAGGTGTTAATGGGATTAGAGGCAATCTATCTAAAGTGTATGCGTTTTATGCTGGGTAATTATCCTGGTTACTGGTTATCCAGGAAGTGGCGGTGCGGATGTCTCCCAAGCAACTTTTTTCATCACCTTGGAAGCCTCAGAACCTTCACTGGACATACAGTAAATAGAAAGGAAGTATTTAAATGAATGACATTAAACTACTTATTACTTTCAAAGGTCACCTTAACAATTATTCATTAGAACAGCTAAGGCATATATCAGAAGAAGGGGTATGGTCAATTGGACAGATGTATGACCATTTAATTGTTGTTGCCCATGAGTATCTTGATAGTATGGAAGAATGTGCTGCATTGAATGAGGAACAACCCCTTGGGAAAACAAAATTTGGTGAGCAATTATTTGAGAACGGAGGGTTTCCACCTATTAAAATAAGGTTACCAGATGAACTAAATGCTCCACCAAATAATTCAGACAGCAAGGAAGAACTCATTAGCAGGATGGAACAATTAATTCAACGAGTGATTCATTGGGAAACAAAAGTGGATAATATTAACCCACATAATAAAGTTGAACATGGAGGATTCGGCTGGCTGAATGCAAAGGAATGGTATGATTTGGTCGGAATGCATTTTCGTCATCATGTTCGTCAAAAAGATGAGCTGGAAAGTTACTTAGTATAGGTGGAAATTACATAGCGCTGCTGAAGATCGGACAGCTTATTTACCTTTTCGTCATTCTACAAACGGGGCAGGTTAGAGGGAGAAGGTTAGAAGGAATATCCTTTGAATTTATAGAATATTTAAAAGGATAGATCTTAAAGGTACCGGTTCGTTCTATTGATAAATAGTCGCCTCTATAAAAGAAGGAGGAAATATTCATGCTGTTTATGATGATTGTCAAAGGCTCGAAGAATTCGGAAGCCGGAAATCTTCCGAGCCCTGAGCTCATGGAAGCCATGACAAAGTACAATGAGGAATTAGTGAAGGCAGGCGTGCGGGTTATGGCTAAAGGACTTCATCCAAGTTCAAATGGGATTCGCCTTTCGTATCCGGAACCAGGGGGAAAGCCGGTTGTTACGGAAGGCCCATTTACGGAATCAAACGATCTAGTTGCAGGTTTTTTTCTCGTTGATGTGAAGTCGAGGGAAGAAGCCATCGAGTGGGCCATGCGGATGCCGGATCCACAAGGACATGGCGAAGGTCAGATTGAATTGCGTCAAGTATTTGAGGCGTAGGAGCAAACGAACAAACAGTAGTGAATGTATTTTAATCAAATGAGCAATGTCATTTTTTAACTAACAGAGGCTTATCCGCAATAAGGTAAGCTTCTTTTTTATGGAAATTAGCTATTGAGTTTCTATCATTGATTTGAAATAATTGGAATTAAGTGGTTGGACTGGTTAATTCAATAATCGGAAGGAAAAAGGTAGATAGAAGAAACTATTTGATCTACCAAATGAAATAAAGGAGAAAAGAGTATGAATAAATCATTTATTGAACAAGTACATTATATTAGAATTCCAGTAAAAGATTTAGATCTGTCTGCCCAATGGTATAGAGATGTATTAGGGCTCCAGTTATTAAACATTACTGAGGAATTTGCGGTTATAAAAGTAAATGAAGGACCTTTTTTACTCATCTTAGTTCCTACTGAAGATGAAACATTTGCACATTTTACAATTAATAATGAACAAGAATTTAGCATTGGCTTTACAAGTCCGGAATTATCTAAATTTCATCAACACTTAATGGATAATCAGGTTAAGGTCGAGGCTATAAAAGAAGATAATGGTCATGCCTTTTTCCACTTTTATGACCCAAATGGTAATAAGCTTCAAGCACACTGGTGATATTAGACCAGCTTCATTAGTTGGGCCAATTGTGGAGAATACTCATGAGCAACAACTGCAAAGTGGAGTGACGTTTGAATCGATTGATGAAAAAATAAAGGGAGAATAAATTCTATCGAATCAGATGAGTCACTCTATTCTTTTATTATCTCTATGGTTAATAGAGTCCTTCATAGACAACAAGATACCAATATCTGTAGGGGACCCTATTTTCGGAAGCAGATTATGGGCAAAAGGAAGCGTGAGACACATCCATTTCCTTTTTTAATAAAATCAAGTAAAAGGAGTAAAAAAAATGAATTTAGGACCTCCTATTGCCATCGGAAATACAGCAAAAGTGTATCACTATGAAAACAAGGTATTCAAAGTTTTTAATGACTCATTACCTGATAAGGAATCCACTAATGAAGCTTATAAGCAGAAGTATGCTTATTCGTGTGGACTCTCTGTCCCGGAAATAGTTGATGTAACCAAAATCGATGGTAAACAGGTAATCGTCATGGAACACATAAAGGGGAGGACTATAGGAGATCTTCTAACCGATAACATGGAAAAAGCGGAATATTATATGAACATTTCTGTTGATATACAAATGAAAATACATAAAATCAAAGCTGATTCTATTGAACCGATGTCTGAAAAATTAAGTAGACAAATAGAAAATGCACCAGGGTTGGATATTAAACTTAGATCTACCTTAATTAAAAAACTAGATTCGATGACCTTCCACGAAAAACTCTGTCATGGGGATTTTCATTTATTCAACTTAATTATGTCAGATCATAACGTCACCATTATCGACTGGGTTGATTCCAGTGCAGGGGATATACGTGCTGACGTATATCGAACGTATCTCTTGTATTCCCAGTTTTCAGTAGAATTGGCTGAAATGTATATGCTTCTTTATTGTGAGAAAAGCGGTTTGTCTAAAGATGAGATTTTTCAATGGGCTCCAATTATAGCTGCGGCAAGATTGTCTGAGTGTGTTTCATCAGAAAAACCAGAGCGTCTTTTGGAGATTGTTAATCAGTATTGTCCTATTTGACAAACTTTGTATTATCTTTGAGAGCAAATTTGAATATGTTAGGACTGCTAATGGAATCAATCAAAATATATATTCCTGTGCAAGTAGATCGCTGTATTTTGAACAAATGGGTATTAGGATCATTCTTATTTGGGGGATTGTTTTATGTTCGTTGTAAATGTAGAAGGTGCTATTCACCGCGATGGTAAGTGGCTTCTAATCCTGAGAAGCGAGAAGGAGGCGCATGCGGGTGGCTCTCTTTCACTCGTCGGCGGCAAGTGTGAAATAGAAGGAGTATCATCCGATATATTAGAAAGGACTTTACAAAGAGAAATATTTGAAGAGGTGGGAAGCGAGGTCACAGGTATTCAATATGTGAACAGCTCTTCCTTTGTTACTGATTCGGGTATCAATGTAGTTGATATCGTTTTTCTGTGTCATCATAAATTGGGCGAACCTTTCGCAAAAAGTACTGAAGAAGTTGATGATGTATTTTGGATGACTACTTCAGAGATTCTTGCCCATCCGGAACTACCTGATTATTTAAAGAAAAACATAAAATTGGCAGAGGAAAAGATATAAGATAGTTATGCATATTCTTCAGAAGTAAGAAACCCACGACGAATCGCTTGCTTCTTTTTCGTTACAGAACCGTACAGACGTTTCTGAAAAAATAAATACATAAGGATTGAATACTATGATTCAACAATCACTAATTTTATCTGGAAAGCAAAAATTAGAGTGGAGACGAAATGAAATAAGGGAATTGGAATCCGATGAAGTATTAATCCGGACCATTGCTGGAGCAATCAGTATCGGGGCTGAATTGCCACAATATAACGAATCAGATGTTACTGATCCCCATCCTAAATACCCAAGAGAAACTGGCTATGAAAGCTATGGGCAAGTTATAAAAGCAGGGGATGATGTTACGAATATTAACATAGGAGATCATGTACTCGCATTCTATGGTCATAAGGATGTAGGCATAGTAAAAACAAATAAAGTAGTCAAGGTACCGGATTCTGTTGAATATAGGTATGCTCTGCTTAATACGTTATCTTGTGATGCCGGAAAAGGAGTATTGAAGCTCAAACCTGAATTGAAAGATAAGGTTCTTATCACGGGTGCAGGAACAATGGGGCTATTGACCATTCACTTCTTGAAAAACTATATGAAAATAAAACATATTGATGTGTTAGAACCAGATGAATCGAGAAGAGAACTTGCACATACTTTGGGTGCATCTAATACCTATTCTTCTAAAGAACAAGTGCCTTCAGACTTTTATGATTTCGGCCTGGAATGTTCTGCGAGTAAAGATGCGTTTCATACCCAGTTGAAATCATTGAAGCACCAGAAAGAACTTTGTATATTATCAGATGGTAATAAAGATCTATTTTACCTAAATGAAGACTTTTACGAAAAAGAATTGAAAATTGTTGGTTCAAGTGATGGATGGGATTATCAGCAACACTCGATTTGGTTCTTTAATGAGAGTGTAAAAACCCCGCATTTATCAAAGATATTTAACTATGAGATTCATTCAGACCAGTTGATAGATTGTTTTGAGGAGCTCAGTAACCAAAAGAAAAGACCAATAAAGGTATTAGTGAAATATCTTTAAGCACGAAGCTATTAGCTTTAACATTATCGGACGGGATAGTGGGTAAAAGGGGTGTAACTTACCTTATAGTAAATCTTAAGTTCCAAGGAGTAATACATTGAAAAACAGGGTGAATGTATTCATTACAATAAGTTTAATAGTACTATCTTTACTCTTACTCTTTTTAAAAAAGCCGACTAACACTGCTTTTGATGGATGGTTGGCCAGCGAATTCGATATTGAATGTAAAGTTCAAACGTGTGTACTAAACTCTCAAGAGTTTACGATAGTGAACAGGGAACATACAGACTACATATTTTTCAATCAGAAAAGCATTCAATTAGAAAGAAATGACGGTACATTTATGTTTGTTGAAAGTGTGGGTATATTAGATAATTTTATTCTCCATACATTTAAACCTCTTTATTAAGTTCATGGGGCTTATCCGCAATAAGATAAGCTTCTTTTTTATGGAATATAGTTATTGTGTTTATATCACCAATTTGAAATAATTGGTATAAAGGTAAATGCAGGGATTGTAATTAAGTATGTTTTTACAAGGAGAAGGGTCATGAAACATAAACCATCAAATGGATTATTCAGAATCGATTGCTCAGATATCTATCTACAAGAGTTCTCCATAGAAAATGCAGAAGATATATACAGAATATCAAATCAGCCAGAAATAGCTCAATATCTGCCAGACTGGAAATCTACAAAACAACAAAGGATGGACTGGGTTACAAATTACGAAATACCAGGAAATAAAGCATTTCTAGAGGCCGCTGCCAAAACAACCAACATTGAAGGTCATACGTTAAAACTAGGGGTATTTAGTAAAGAGACGGATGAATTGATTGGTTGGTGCTGTACGGGTATTAAGAATGAGCTTCCTGCGCCGAATAGAGAGGTTATGTATGCCATATCAACTGAATATGAAGGGAAGGGCTACGCGACTTTAGCATCTATAGGGTTGATTAACTACTTATTTACGAATACCAATGTAGAAATCTTGAACGCAGTCGCTTTGATTGACAACGTTCCATCCAATAAAGTGATTGAGAAGTGTGGTTTAACCTACCAGGGACAACAGAGAATTGGAAATGAACTTTATCATCATTATAAATTGAGTAAGTCAGAGTGGAAGAGAAACATGAAGTAAAGTGCGACGATTGTCCGTCAACGTACATATGTGTATGAAAGTTTAAGGTGGTGCAAGAACGATGAGTGATAAATGGTTAGAATGGGCAAAAAGGATCCAAGCATTATCTCAATCGGGGCTAAGCTTTTCAAAGGATGTTTACGATATTGAGAGATATGAAGAATTACGAACGATCAGTGCGGAGATAATGGAGGAATACACGGACCTAGAAATGATGAAAATAAGGGACTTATTTACGAACGAAACAGGTTATCAGACACCGAAAGTAGATGTGCGTGGTGTCGTTTTCAAGGATAACAAAATTCTAATGGTAAGAGAGAAAGTTGAGGATAAATGGTCCCTTCCAGGTGGATTTTGTGATGTAGGTCTGTCTCCAAGTGAAAACATTGTCAAAGAAATAAGGGAAGAATCCGGATATGATGTAACCCCTGTAAAATTACTAGCACTGCTCGATATGAACAAGCATCCACATCCCTCGCAACCGTACCATTACTATAAAATATTTATTCAGTGCGCGGTGACTGGTGGAAAGGAAAGAAGTGGAATCGAAACAAAAGGAGTTCATTTTTTTGAAGAAGAGAAACTACCGGAGCTATCGGTTGGAAGAAATACGGAATCTCAGATCAACCTGCTGTTTGAATTCTTAAGGGATCCTTATAAGGAAACCGTATATGACTAATGGTCATCGAGGGACAGTTAATTATGGTGGCAATAGGCAAACAAAATACTTACTTATAATATTGATGATATTTCTATTAATTGTAGGGTGTGGGAGTGATTCTGACTTTAAAGGAGCAATTCTTGAAGTGAAGGAAAGTAGTATTATTGTAGGGGAAGACGATACTGACCCTGAAGCACAATATCAGTCATATGAAATTATTATTGATGATAAGACGAAATTTAGTGGTGAAGTTGAAAGTTTTAAGGATTTAGAGAAATGGGTAAGCCGAACAGAACGTCCGATTGTGCATTTATGGTTAATGAATGAAGGAGAAAATACCAAAATTGACAAAGGAGTAGCGAGTGAAGTTATTGTAAAAAAGAATTGACCAGACTGAAAGATTCTTCAGCTAACGGGGGTCTGTCCGCAACCCAATCCTCATGTTCCATATAAGAGGGCATTAGCTGAGGAGTCCTTTTAGGGAAAGGGTGATGAATATGACTGTTATTTTAACTGTACTTGGAGATATATTCGCTGCTATTGCAGGTTCACTTCTGAAGAAAAAGGAAGAGAAAATTAAGAAATGAATTATAGGGTTGTTCCTTAAAGGTGTTAATAACTAACATCAATCTAAAACATCCCCAGCTGTTTCATTTTTCAGCATGGGTACAGGAGAACAGATTCAACTGGCTATTACCAAGGACTCATTCACATATCATCTTATATAAAAGGAGAAGAGAAAAGTATGAACGAAGCATTAAAAGAACACTTATGTCAGCTGGAAGAGAGTTTATTGAAGCCAGAAATTCGGACGTCCAAAATAGAGCTTACTCAAATTCTTTCTGATGAATTTTTTGAAATAGGCAGTTCTGGTAAAATCCTTTATAGAAATGAAGAAATAAGTGAAGAAGGTATTAACTTAGTAAAGATGAAGCTTTATAACTTCGAAATACATCCTTTGTCTGATGAAATAGTATGGACTACATATCAAGTTACTAATGTAGAGACTGGGCAGCAGTCCTTAAGAAGTTCAATTTGGAAATGTACCGAGGGAAGATGGCAAATGTATTTCCATCAAGGTACAAAAGTTAGTAATTAATAATTTATTTCTCGTAATGGAAGTTTATCGCTGAGGATAAGCTTCTTTTTTATGCAATTAATCATTGAGTTTGTGGGTTTATTTTGAAATAATTGGTAGTATGTAGGAGGTTCTTTGAAAGCATATAGAAATTGATGGGAGGACCACAAAAGTGAACAAGTACGGGCAAGACCTATTTAAAGGCACTGCAGGATATTATTCGAAATACAGACCGATGTATCCTTCTTCTTTGATAAGATTTCTGGTTGAAACGTTCTCTTTAAATGGGGAGCAGAACCTCCTTGATTTAGGCTGCGGTACAGGGCAACTTACCATAAGGTTTTCAGATTGGTGTCATAAAATAGTCGGTATAGATGTTGAAGCGGAAATGATTGAAGAAGCTACGCGTATCCATCAGGAAGTTAGGATGGGGCAGATTCAGTGGTTCAATGGAACCTTGGAACAGTACAGACTTGAGAATCATGAGCATTTTTCTCTCGTGACGATAGCCAAGGCTTTTCATTGGTTGGACAGACCAAAGGTATTAGAGGAATTATTTGATATGATTTCTCCTGGTGGCGGGGTGGCGATCATTGATAATTATGATCCCGATCAAACGTTGAATCCTTGGCAAATAAGGTTCAATGAAGTGATTGAAAAATGGTATGGAAAAGATCGAAAGGCTGGAAATTCAACCTATACTCATCCCGTTACCAGTCATGAAGAAGTCATATCCCATTCTCAATTTGACCTTGAAGTTCATACCTTACCAACATACGAAATCACTTGGACCATTGAGTCGTTACTAGGGAATCTGTATTCTACATCCTATGGATCTAAGCGTTTTCTTGGAAGTGACATCTCGCTATTTGAACGTGATGTGAGGGAGGCCATGCTCGATATTTGTGAATCTGGAGAATATAAAGAAGAATCAACGCTATCAGTGAAGATCGGGAGAAAAGGGTTATGAAAAATATGGTAAATCCAGCAGGCTAAACCCATGTAAAAAGAGAATGTTTACTATATCTGATTGTGGGAGGGAATTATAAATGAGCGAAAAATTATTAAGGGTTGGTACAACCTATATTCCAGTATCGAATGTGGATCTTTCATCTGAATGGTACATACATAAATTAGATGCAGATTTAAGCTATAAAGATGAAGATAAAGCCATCTTGAATCTTGCAAACCAAAGTATTTTTCTTGTTAAATCCAAAGAAAACCAAAGTGCTAATTTCATAGATGTTTATGGTGAGGAACGCTTTTCTTTAACATTTGAAGTGAATGGTTTAGAAGCGTTGGAAACACTGCATAAGGATTTTATAGATAATGGGATTCGGGTTGGCACTATTGAAAACAGAGGACACTCTGGAAGGAATTTTGTTTTTTATGATTTAGATGGAAATAAGTTTGATGTGTGGAGTGAGCTTAGTCCGGTTTTTCGGGAGAAATATTTCATTTCGCAGTGATCAAATGGTGAAGGAAAAGCTGAGGGTCAGGCCGTTGATCTTTCGCTTTTTCTTTATGCTGTTAAATCTTCATTACGATAGGGATTTGAGGAGGGTTTTTTTGAAGCCAAGGCTAGTCTTAAAAGTGAATAATCTAGGTAAATCTCAACATTTCTACAGTCAATTCTTTAAATGGAGCGAAGAATGGAAAGATGACATAAATGAAATGGTCCAAATGAGGCTTCCAAGTGGGGGTGCCGTGTTACTCATTAGAGGAGATGGGGAGAAGTTCAAGGATTTTACTGATGTGGCGTTTGTGAAACCTGACCCTGGCCAGCGTTTTTATATCATGGGGAAAAAGGTTGAAATGCTGAAACAGGAGTTTATTGAAAATCAAATGGATTATGAGTTGGAGGTAGATCCGGGATTTGGTCAGTTAATCTTGGTGGAAGATCCAGATGGCTATATTGTTTCACACTGGGAAGAGTTATATATGTCAGATGGAGACATACTATCACTCTATAAGAATGGGATTGACCGAATAGACACCGTTCTGGAAGGTTTATCTGAGGATGATTTAGATTTGGTAAGAGCCGAAGGTAAATGGTCCATTCGACAAACAGCGCTTCATTTAATTGATTCAGATATGACGATGTTTCACAGAATAAAGTTTGCTCTTGCTGAAGATGGCAGAGTTTATAAGAATAACCCATATGACCCGAATCAATGGGAAGCAGGCACAAACTATAAAGAGAGATCCATAGATACAGAGGTAGCCCTTTTCAAGTTGATAAGGAAACATGTTCTCACTCTTTGTGATCGTCTACCAAACGCACTGGATAGAAAAATTCAAACGGAAGACCAAGGTGAGCTTACTGTAAGAAACATGGTGAAGATGGTGGCTGGTCACGCCAAAGGACACTTTGAACAGATGGAAGAAACGAGGTCTATCCATCAGGGTTATTCTGTCTGTCTAATTTAGGAATGACACTTCTGTGACAATTAAGCTAATTTACAGGTGATTTCCAATTTGGAATCGAAAGAATAGGTACAGACTGTAAGTATTAGAGGTGTTTGTATTAATCATCCAAGTTTATCTTTAAGAAGGAATTCATATTTATTACTCATTGGATTGGGGATATCAACCTTAGGAGATTTTATTTATCTCGTCGCTATTAACGTATTCGTATTAAAGCTGACTGGTTCAGCTGCAGCGGTAGCTGGATTATGGATTATTGGTCCTGTTGCTTCTATGATCACGAAATTTTGGTCTGGTAGTATTATAGACCGATTAAACATTCGAAGGATCATGATCGGAACCGACATCATTCGTGCAGCATTAGTAGCCCTCATTCCTTTCTTAAATTCTCTTTGGCTTATCTATGTTTGCCTGTTCTTTCTTTCGATTTCAAAAGCCTTTTTCGAACCAGCCGCCATTACCTATATAACCAATATTGTTCCTGTGAAAGGAAGGAAGAAGTTCAATGCTTTTAGAAGTTTAATCACTTCAAGTGCTTTTTTGATAGGTCCTGCTATTTCTGGAGTGCTTCTTTTCATTAGTTCTGTTCACATTTCTATATGGATCAATGCTTCTTCGTTCCTGGTTTCGGCTATAATGTTGTATTTATTGCCTGACATCAATCATGATCATAGCGATAGAACTATCCGTAAATTGAACATGGGAGTATTGAGAAACGATTGGAAAGAAGTATTCACTTTCAGTCGCGACAATCACTATATAGTCAAGGTGTACTTCTTGGCTCAATTCTTTATGATTGTTGCACTGGGGATGGACGCTCAGGAGGTTGTCTTCACTCAAAAGGTCTTGAATTTATCCGAGACAGAATATGGCTTATTGATCAGTTTAACAGGAGTCGGCTCTATAGTAGGAGCCACTACCGTTTCGTTGGCGGCCAAACGCTTGTCTGTAAAAACCCTAATGTGCCTTGGGTACTTCATGGTATCAGTGGGTTATGTTGTGTATGCTTTCTCCTTTTCTTTTTGGACGGTAGCTATAGGGTTTATAATCTTAGGATTTTTCAACTCATTTTCAGGCACTGGGTTTATGACTTTTTATCAGAACAATGTTCCGATCAACATGATGGGGAGGATTTCCAGTATATATGGGATTTTTCAAAGTTTTCTTCAGATTATCTTCATTTTATTGATCGGTTTTACAGGTGACATGATTCCCATTAGATACAGTATCATTGCTGCCTCTACTTTCATGGCAGTGATAAGTATTTTGCAAATAAGATTGGTTCTCATGCCAAGCAAATCTGAGTATTTTGAAGAAGAAGTAGAACTTAAAAGCACCTCTTAAGATTAGAAATAATGTGTATGGTTTCAGTGTGAACACTATCAAACGCATACAAAGAAAACCCACCTCTAAACGGAGGCGGGTTCCCTATTAAAACTTGAGGTCAATTTCAAGATGTTTTATATAGTATCATACACAAGACGATAACACAAAGGATAACCAAGGGAATCATGAAACTTGGGGGTTACTACCGTAAACCAGGGTTCAAAGAAGATTTGATCATAGGAGGGTTTAAATGTCTTACGATGAAAATTGTCCATTATGTAATCCACATAAAGATAAGGAACAGAATATTGTACTGGAGAATGAAACTTGTTATTTTTTGCAACACAACAAACATCAAGGTGTCTTAGAGGGTAGCGGGTTGATTGTCCACAAAAAACATCATACCGATGCTTTTGAATTAACACAAGAAGAGTGGAACGATACATATGAACTGCTACAGGAGGCAAAAAAAGGACTAGATAAGGAGTACTCACCAGATGGCTACACTCTTGGCTGGAATGTAGGAAAAGTCTCCAACCAGGAAATTCCCCACAGTCACCTCCACGTCATACCACGATACAATGATGAACCATTGGCTGGGAAAGGGATTCGGTATTGGTTGAAACAAGAGGGGAATAGAAGGTTGAAAAGTTAAGGGGTGCCAATGATGGAGTACACGATACGCAAAATGGAGAAAAAGGATATAAACCAAGTTCAGGAAGTCGCAAGAACAAGCTGGAATACTACTTATGAGGGCATCATTCCTCTTAAAATCCAGGAAAGTTTCTTGGCTTCTGCTTATAGCGACGAAATGATGCTTAAGCGTTTAGAGGTTTCTTCACTGTATGTGGCTGAAAAGAACGGAAAGGTTGTGGGATTCGCTAATTTCTCTCCTGTAAAAGAAGAAGGGGAAGTGGAATTAGGGGCCATATATTTATATAAGGAATATCAGGGCGAAGGGATTGGGACTGCCTTGCTTCAAGAAGGGATAAAGGAATTAAATGGTGCTAGATCGGTCTATATTAGTGTTGAGAAAGAGAATGAGACAGGAACAAACTTTTATCGTGCAAAAGGCTTCACCGTCGTTTCAGAATTTGATGATGATCTTGAGGGTCATATCACTAAGATGTATAGAATGGTATTGAGTTTATAAGTTTGATTGATTAATAATAGGGCCATAACTGTCGATTAACCATCTCGATTGATACAATCACAGCGTCCCTAAATCGGGGGGGGTTTTAATGAAGAGTCAGCACGAAAACGAAGAAATGCTAACAGGAGGGAATATCTCAAGCGTATATCGTTCCGGAGATACCGTTCGGCGGGAACAGAAGCCTGATAGTGGAAAAATTCATACGTTATTGCAGCATTTGGAAAAGAAAGGTTTTGATCATGCACCGAAGTTTCTAGGAATTGATGATAAAGATAGAGAGATCTTGTCGTTTATAAAGGGGGAAGCCGGCAATTATCCCTTAAAAGAGTACATGTGGTCCAATGAGGCTTTAAAAGGAATAGCGAAGATGCTCCGTCAGTACCATGATGCTGTGAGCGACTTTCCATTTATGGATGAATGGCAACCAATGGACCACACGCCACCGAACACAGAGGTTATATGTCACAATGATTTTGCCATTTATAATATTATTTTTAACCAGGAGAAACCAGTAGGCATCATTGATTTCGATGTTGCCGGTCCCGGTCCGAGACTTTGGGACATTGCCTATACTCTGTACACCTGCGTTCCTTTAAGCAGGCATTATCATACCGAAGCAGGTGAAGCCGTGCATTACCATCCAACCCATGATGCCGACCGTATAAAACAAAGAGTGGCACTGTTCTTTGAATCCTATGGTATGGACGGAATGGAAGAAGAGTATCTGGAGATGGTATTGCTGCGCTTGGAAGGCTTATGCAACTACATGAAAAGAAAAGCCGGTGAAGGGGACCCTGCTTTCCAGAAAATGATCGATGAAGGGCACTATGAACATTATCAAAAAGATATTACATTCATTCGTGAACATGGGAGAGAGTGGGTTTAATAGGGAGGTCAGCAATCGGGCGCGATACTTTGATATCGTGCTTTTTTGCTGGATAAATTTATTGTGGGATGAATCACCCTTTAAGTAGATGAAAGTAATATGAACTGCCATCTAGCTAAAGCAGGACTTTACCGAAGTTATGCCGAATGTGTAGGTAAAAAGTGGAATATAGGTGAAAAATATGAGTAAGATCATTCAGTATTACAATCAATTTGATGAGTGGGGAAGACTTGAACGTGAACCAATTGAATTCCAGGTGAATTGGCATTATATAAAAACATATATGCCCGAGACAGGCTATGTGCTTGATAATGGAGCAGGGCCGGGAAAATATTCAATGGAACTGGCCAAAGCTGGTTATAGGGTAACACTGACCGATTTGACCCCAAGATTAGTGGATATAGCAAAAGATAAAGCAGAAGAACTTGATTTAGACGGACAGTTTGAAGGGTTTCATGCAGCAGATGCCAGAGACCTTAATATGCTTGAAAATGAACAGTTTGATTCCTCGTTGATGCTTGGCCCTATGTATCATCTGCAGGAAGAAAATGACCGTATGAGGGCAGTGGAAGAATTAAAAAGAGTGACGAAAAAGGATGGACTGGTCTTTGTTGCCTTTATGCCTAGAATTAGACACATCCTTACATCGCTCTTATCTCCGGATAATTGGAAGCCCAATAATGATATGGATGGGATTGTGCAATTTTCCCAATCAGGTTGCTTTAATCACGCAGATGAAGGACGTTTTACAGGTGCGTATTATTTTAATATAGAAGACATCAATCCATTTATGGAAGCAAATGGATTCGAAACCATCAAGTTAATAGGTTCCAATGCAGGAACGGTTTTGAATCAAGGCCATTGGGATTACTGGAGAGAAAAAGGTGAAGGCGAAGTAAGGAAGTTAATCGATTTAATTATAGAGAAGGCAACAGACCCTTATATACTTGGAATTTCCTCTCACTTGCTTTATATTGGCAGGAAAAAGTAATGAGTTACATCCGGGTAGAGCTTTAGCATTACATATTAATTCAAGGTCGAACGTTATCGGTTTCATGACACTTTAGAGATTTTGGGGTGAGTAAATGAGCGAAGGGATTAATTATAAGTTCTGGACAATTTGTATGATCCAGGATAATGAGAAAGTATTGCTATTAGAAAGGCTGCATGACGACTTTAAGGGCTTTATTCCACCCGGGGGAAAAGTAGAGTTTCCTGAGAGTTTTGTAGAAGGAGCAATAAGAGAAGTTAAAGAGGAAACGGGGCTTGAAGTGAGTAACCTTATTTATAAGGGCCTTTATGAGTATGTCAATCCGGAAAAAAATGATAGGTATATTATTTTCAATTATCTTACTCGAAGTTTTAAAGGAGACTTGGTACAAGAATGCCCAGAAGGTAAGCCGGTCTGGGTTAATATGAAAGATGTAGAAAACCTTCCAATGCAACAATCCATTAAAAGAAGATTTCCCTTGTTCTTTGAAGAAGGGACCTTCGAGTTTCAGGTGTATTGGGATAATGAGAATGATACTGAAGGGGACGTTAGATTGAGGATGACGTAGTTTAATGGTAGGAAAGGGTAAGAAGAGAGTCAAGCCAAGGGCGTAAGAACAGGTTTCTTGGCATGATTTAGAAAAAGCCACGGTACCTGTCCCCGTGGCTCCTTGGGATTATTGTATAATATTTTTTTCAATGACAAGTGATAGGCTATCAGCTATTTGCTGATAAGTAGCATCATTTGGATGGAAGTTGTCACTTGAAAGATCGCGTTTGGCATCCGTTACCAAATTGAAGGTATCCACAACTTGAACGTCGTATGTTAAGCCTAATGTGCGGGCAGATTCATTCCATTTTTGGATGACAGAATCGAATGAATCCCCGTCCGGCAATTCCTTAAAGGGATTATATAGTCCCATGTAGAGGATGACTGCATCCTTATTTATTTCACGAATGGTTTCAAACGTTTTTTCCAAGTTAGGAATTTCGGTTTCCAGAATGCCAAGGGCGGTAGCTTCTGAATAATTGTTTAAAATCTCACCAGAATTAAAGAGGTTGTTTCCCCCAATCGTGATGGAAATGATTTTGGCGTCCTTAAGAGATCTCTTGACATCCTTTTGTTCTAACTGTTCCAGTAAATCTTCAATCCTGGCACCCCGTATGCCTAAGTTTTGGTACCGCTCCACAGTATTAGTTTCTTTAAGTGGATTTCCAACCAGCGGGACAAAACCTTCTCCCTTTGATGATCCTACCCCCCTTGTCAATGAATCGCCAAGTGCTATATACGTTTCTCCAGGAGTGAGAGGAGCTTCTTCTGATTCTGCTAATATCTTCTCTTGGGGAGGGTTGGCGACATCCAAATAGGCTCTTACAAATCCATATCCAAATAGGACTGTCAGTGCAAGGGAAAGGGTGATAAATAGTTGCCACATCCATTTTTTCATCTCTTAATCTCTCCTTCTATTATGATTGTACCAACTTTTACTCATGCTGAGTATTTAAAAGAGCAATTGAGAAAAAAGTTCGTTAGAATAGATGTAGGGTGATGATATGAGCATAAAGCCAACAGTACAATTGAAAAATGTAACGAAAGTAATAGGGAAAAAGACGATTATTGATAATATATCATTTGAAATATATCCAGGAGAAGTATTTGGATTCCTTGGTCCCAATGGTGCTGGAAAAACGACTACTATTCGGATGCTCGTCGGTCTGATCAAGCCAACATCAGGAGTCATAAAAATCTGTGATTTTGATGTGAGAAAGCAATTTGTACAGGCGATGCAGCGCCTTGGTTCTATCGTTGAAAATCCAGAATTATATAAGTATTTGAGCGGTCGGGAAAATCTGCAAATATTTGCACGGATGCTGCCTGAGGTGGATAGTGAACGAATACAAGAGGTAATTGATCTGGTTGATCTGACTGCACGAATCGATGACCAAGTACAGACCTATTCACTGGGAATGCGTCAGAGGCTCGGGATTGCACAAGCATTGTTAGGCCGGCCGGATGTGCTTATATTGGATGAACCTACGAATGGATTGGATCCAATGGGAATAAAGGATCTTCGTACATTCATCAGGAAACTGGTCGACGAAACGGGTCTTTCAGTTCTTGTATCCAGTCATATATTAAGTGAAATCGAGTTGCTGGCCAATCGAGTGGCTATCATGAGCCATGGGAGAATCGTGAAAGTAGGCACGGTAAGTGATTTAGTGGATGCATTGTCATCAGGTGTGGACTGGAGAGTCAATGATGCTTTTCGTGCACTTGATATCTTTAAAGCATCTCCCTATGTCCAAGCTGCAGAACTGTACGATGATCATACTGTCCATACTCTTATGGATGAAAGCAAAACTTCGATCCTGAATGAATCTTTACTAAAGGCGGGAATCGAGGTATGGACAATTGAGAGAAAGGTCCAGACATTGGAGGACTTATTTATTCGTTTGACTGGGGGCGATCATATTGTCTAACCCAAATATGATTGGTCTGATTCATAATGAAGTAATGAAAATCGTTTCAAAAAAACGCTTTGCGGTTGTCATCGCCATATTAATCATTCTAGTCTCCATGTTTACATATGCACAATACCGGGAGATACAAGAGAAGATTGAAAAGCAGGGCACTCTGGACTGGAGGGTGGAGCTGCAGCAGGAGATAGTCGATCGGCAAAACCGACTTGCATCCAGTGGGATCCAGGATGAGGTCAGACAATTCCTTGAATTTGATTTGAAGCAAAAGCAATATTACTTGGACAACGACATCAACCCGAACTATCCTGGAGCACCTACATTTATCCGCATCTTCTTTTCACAAGGACTCACACTAGTACTGCCTTTACTCATCATAATTATTATGGCTGATGTTGTGAGTGGGGAATACAATGATGGGACCATCAAGACATTATTGTCCCGACCGGTAAAACGATGGAAGATCCTGATGGCCAAATGGCTGACGGTTTTGCTGTATACATCGATGCTGATGGCAGCTACGGTGATTGTCTGCTATGGGATTTCAGGGATTGTACTTGGATATGATGGCTGGACGGCACCTATTCTGACGGGCTTTCAAGCTTCTCCATCTGGTGAGTTTTCGACGACATATATCCATACCCTTCCGATGTGGGAATACTTGCTGATGTCAGCGGGTCTTGCCTGGGTAGTTACAGCGACTGTTGGAACCATAAGCCTGATGATTTCAGTACTTGTGAAAAATACAGCAACTGGTATCGGGGCGATGATGGCTGTGTTGATTGCAGGCACCCTCTTATCTTCTATCGGTTCAAGCTGGACGAGCTCAAAGTATTTGGTGAACTTGAATTTTGATCTCATCAACTACATAGAAGGTCAAGCTCCTCCAATCGAAGGGATGTCACTGCCGTTTTCATTAACAGTGCTTGGAGTATGGACTGTCGCTTGCCTAGCTATTGCGTTTTGGAATTTCACTCAGAAGGATATGTATTAAGTGCATCATTTAGCAAGGCTACTATTAATATTTATTCGGATTCCTGTCCGCACCTGCATCGTAATGGAAGATTAAACAAAATAAATAGCCACCCTCTACAAACATAGAGGGTGGCTACATTCATTTTATGCTACTTCTGTTTCTTCCTTCTCTCCAGTCCCCTTTGATTTAAAGCCTATGAAGAACAGGACGGCAAGAAGGACGATGATCGAGACGAAAACAATCATATTGGATTCAATCAGGGTGACAAGATTTCCAAGCACGATGCCGACCAATCCAAAGTCTGCATCTCCAAACGTTGTTCCCTGGAATCCTAAGTTGCCTAAAACCGGTAACAAGAGTGCTGGCAGGAAGCTGATCATGACGCCGTTCGCCATGGAGCCAATGACTGCGCCTCTTCGACCACCGGTTGCGTTGCCGAAGACTCCGGCAGCTGCACCTGTGAAGAAGTGAGGGACAAGACCAGGCACGATTACTTTCAATCCTAGTAAAGGTAGAAAGAGCATGCTGACGAGACCGGCAATAAAGCTGAATAAGAAACCGATGATAACGGCGTTTCCTGCGAATGGGAAGATGGCCGGGCAATCAAGAGCCGGTTTCGCATTCGGGACGATTTTGTCCGCGATCCCTTTGAAGGCCGGAACGATTTCACCAAGGAGCATACGTACCCCGGCTAAAATGATATACACACCAACCGCAAATGTGATCCCCTGCATAAAGGCAAAGACCAGGAAGTTCTGTCCGCCGCTTAATTCTCCTTCGACGAAGGCCGGGCCTGCTGCACCTGCAACGACAAAGAACAGGATGACCATCGTCAGCGATACTGATACGGATGTGTCACGGAGAAATCCGAGTGACTTTGGAACTTTGATTTCTTCTGTTGATTTAGAACCTTTACCGACAACTTTACCAACTGTGGCAGATACCAGATACCCGATCGATCCGAAGTGGCCGACGGCAAAGTCGTCCGACCCGGTAACTTTGCGTGTGAATGGCTGAAGCATTGCTGGTGACAGAACCATCAGTGCCCCAAGGATGATTGAACCGAGAATGATCAATGGTACTCCGGTGAATCCTCCGGTGGTTAAGATGACAGCGATCAAGCAGGCCATGAACATGGTATGATGTCCGGTTAAAAAGATATATTTAAAAGGACTGAACCTTGCAATGATAATATTGACAATCATACCGAACAGCATGATCATCGCTGTCTCCGTACCAAAGCTTTCTTGTGCAAGGGCCACGACGGCTTCATTGTTCGGGATCACACCGTCGACTTCGAAGGCATGATTGAACATGCTGCTGAATTGCCCCAGGGACTGGACGAGTACATTCGCACCCGCCCCGAGGATGACGAAGCCCATGACCGTTTTCAGGGTTCCGGACACGACATCCCCTGAATTCTTGCGTTGAATCAGGAGCCCGATTAAGGCGAATAGACCGACAAGGATCGCGGGTGTACCGAGTATATCCTTCATTATGATATCAACCATTTGTATCGCTCCTTCCTATTAAAAGTGGACTAGATATTTTGTTCCAGTGCTGCGCGGAGTTCGTTCTTATCCATTAGGTTCTTTAACTTCACGACATTCTTGCGGCCATCTTCAAGGCTTTCCACGATATCCTCAGAACCGAGGAAAAGATCCGCCTGTTCCGTCTTCGCTGTCGTTAGATCCGTATGGGATACTTCCGCTTCTTTTCCCATATCCTTCAGCGCCGCTTTCACATTCATTTCCACGATCATGCTGCTTCCTAATCCATTACCACATACGACTAATACTTTTTTCATTTTTATTTCCTCCTCTGATTTATACTTCTACTGTTTGATTGATTAATTCAATAATGGTTTGACGATCACTTGCTGAGATTAACTTTTCCACGTTGTCTTCATTGGACAGCAGTTCTGTGAGCTGGGCCAAAGCTTTTAAGTGGGTTTGATTATCAATCGCCGCCAGCACGATGATGAGCTGAGCGCGATGTTTTTCTTTTTCGGTAAAATAAACCGGTTCCTCGAGTCTCAGGAAGCTCATCCCCAGCTGTTCGACGCCTGTCTCTGGACGGGCATGGGGGATGGCGATGTTCGGTGCGATGACGATGTAAGGACCCAATTCCTTCACGTTTGTGATCATCGCGTCCACATAGTCCGGACGGATCGATTGTTGATCGACGAGCGGCTCGCTCGCGACCCGGATGGCTTCCTCCCAGCTTGTGACACGGTCTTTCAGCTGTATCGTCTGTTCTGTCAGTAATTCATTAAGCATAGGCTTTCTGAGCTCCTTTATCGTGGGAGTAGTTTGTTCTAAAAGCTGGACCAGGTCTCTCTTCAGTGCGTCTTCTTCATGGACGGTCGCGTGACGCTTGATCACGTCCATCAGAAGGTCGGTCCTGTTTTTTTCGTTCGGCTTTGAGTCGAAAAACTCGTTCATTCTCTGCATGACCCGTTCCTTTTCAAGATTCGTCAAGATCGCGGGAACGTGGATGACGGGAATGTCTTTTTCTTTTATATAATTGGTGGAAAAAATAATATCCGCCTCGTACGTGTTCGTTCGATACTCCCTCATGGAAAGCGTCGTGATGACATTGAGCCCGGCAATCAGATTCTCAAGCTGGGTCCGGAGCATATTGGATGTCCCGATTCCATTTTCACACACGATGAGGGCTCTGAACTTTGTCTCTACCTTTTTCTTCTCTTTCGTCAACCATCCTCCGAAGTGCAGGGTGATATAGGCCGCTTCTTCATCGGGTACCGTTTTTCCGACATACAGTTCCAGATGCCTCATCACCCGCTTTGTCAGGTGAAAGATGTCCGGGTACGTCGTTTGAATGCTGTCGGACAGATCATTCGCGATCGAGAGCCCGTATTTGAGCCGGTAAAATGTCGGTTTAATATGGGAGATCAGGTTTTCCTCGAGTCCCTTTTTGTCATCGAACACGACGCAGGAGTAAAGCTGGAAATCATGGATCATCCGTTGAACGACTTCCTTCAGCCCTGATAATTCCTGTTCCGTATAGCGATTGAAATTATCCTGCTGGACTTTGGATCCAAGCAGGTTCATCGTGATGAAGCAAACCTCATCATCGGGAAATGTGACGTCAAGCTTATTGGTTATATGAAGAGCTGCCCGGTAGGCTTCAGTCTGCTTCAAGACTTCTTTTTCCTCGTCAGGCACAGAGGTATACTTTTGCAGTTCGATCCGCTTAATGATCATCAGGAGCTGAAGAGACAGGATCTCGACCATCTCATCGGTCAGCGTCAATCCCAATTCCTTTTCGGCTTCATAAAGAATTTCCCTCACAAGACGCCTCTGCTCGGTTTCCTGTGACCACGTGTCTGCTTCCGGCTGAATCATCCTGTGAACCTCATTCCGGACATTCTGCCAATCTTGATGGGAGAAGATGGTCGCAAGGATCGTGGAAAGCATCGTACGCTTTGCTTCCTCAGGTCCCATCAACCGGTAGCCTGAACCTTTCTTGTAATAAAGGTCCAGACCCGCTTCACGAAATTCCTTCTTGATGTCTTTAATCACCTTTGCGATTGTTCCCCGGCTCATGCTGGTCAGGTCCATGAACCGCTGCATCGACGCATCTTGTTCTTCCAACAGGATGGAGGCTTTAATCAGAACTTCGCGCTCTTCTTTCGATAACTGATACTGCCAGTCTTCAAAACTCTGATCCTTCGAAACCATCAACTGCGATTTCGATTCAGGGGGTAAGAATAATCCTTTCCCATGCTGACTTTCAATCGGTTCCACCCCTTCCGTCCTCAGCCAGCTGTTGATCTGATCGAGGTCGTAATAAATGGTCCGTTGGGACAAGTTCATCCTGGCGACCAGTTCCTTTGTGGGAACCGGGTCGGGTGAATGCTGAATGATGGATAATAAGTGTGCACGCCTTTTATCCAGTACCATGAGGATCCTCCTCTAGTTAATTTTGCATATTTATATTCTTGTTTAGTAGATGATCATCTTATAAATCTATTATATGGGCTATTCTTCAGGTATGAAAGGGGTTTCACTGTGTAGAGTTCGTAAGGGTTGTTTTTGCAAGATTGAACAGTTGGGTAAGGTGGGCATCAGTATAGGGATTTTGGATTGTCAAAGTGATAGAATTTTGAAATAATTGGTAAGATAAAAGGTATAGGGGAGGTCAAACCATGACGAATGATTTTTATTGCGATGAAGTATTAAGTGGAAAAACAGAAATACAAAAGGTGCTAGAAACAGACAATGTCCTCGCCTACCATCACACCAGGCCCTTCTATCCCGTCCATATCGTGGCGATCCCGAAAACGCATGTTCCATCCCTTCTTACGCTGGAAGAAGGTGATGACGAATTATTGCTTGAACTAATGGGGGTCATCAAAAAGGTGGCGCACATGGTCACCGATGAATCTGGGGCGTGTAAGGTCATTACGAATATAGGAGACTATCAAGATTCAAAGCATCTGCATTGGCATATTGTTTCTGGTAAGGCACTTCGGTAAAAGATAAAAGATGAAAGGAGAAAGCACATGACTAATGAAGAAACCTGTCCATTCTGCAATCCCGATGAGGACAAAGACCAAAACATCGTATTTGAAAATGATTCGTGCTATTTCCTGCAGCACAACAAGCACCAGGATGTATTAGAAGGGTCCGGCGTCATTGTTCCAAAAAACCATCATGCTGACGCATTTGAATTAACGGAAAAAGAGTGGAACGATACATACGAACTATTACAAAAAGCAAAGAAATACTTAAACAAAGCGTTTTCACCAGATGGCTATACACTGGGCTGGAATGTTGGGGAAGTGTCGAATCAGTTTATCTTCCATTGTCATTTACATGTGATACCGAGATACAATGATGAGCCCTTGGCTGGAAAAGGAGTCCGTTATTGGTTGAAGCAACCTGAGAATAAAAGAAGAAGACTGAAATCAAGTAAATAGATAAGGAAAAATGCGTATGTAAGTAAGTCTGCCAGGTTGATGATAGTAATGAAGAGGACGATCCTTCTGCTTTCCCTAGTAAGCAGAGGGATCGTCCTCTTATGATTAATATTCAGTTACCAACTTTTTTTAATAGATTCCTTCACTTCGCCAACCTTTTCCTGGATCTTCCCTTTATCCTTATCTCGTTCCCCTTCCGCTATTATACGATCGTCGTTTGTAAGTTTACCCAAACCTTTCTTCAAATCTCCCTTTGTCTGCTTTCGCTTTCCTTTTATTTGATCATGATTTTCTCGCATTTTAACTACCTCATTTCTATAGTTTATTGTTTTATTATTCATTATCCAAATTGGATTAAGAATAAACTAAGAAGGTGATAGCAATATATGTTAACTCAGTAACAAGAAAGAAATTAATCATTGAGGTATAAGGTGTAATTTGAAATAATTGGTAGGTAAGAAAGTATTCTTATTAGGGGGCAGGGATTCATGGTGAACTTATTCCTTTCCGGCGGCGGAGATAAGGAACAGACAGAAATATTGGATAAGGAATTTGTTAATGCAATAGATCTTAATAAACCACTGCTATACATTCCAATCGCGATGCAAGGCGAAATTCCTTATGAAGACTGTTCCAAATGGATACATAGTGTGTTTAATCCTCTAGGCATTAATGAAATAGAAATGTGGACTGATTTAGAAGCTAAGTCTCCCGAGGATCTAAGGAAATTCTCCTCCATTTATATCGGCGGAGGGAATACTTTTTATTTGTTAAACACCTTACGTGAGACAGGGTTTGATACCATTTTAAAAGAATTTGTAGACAATCAGGGGATTGTATATGGAGGGAGTGCCGGGGCTATTATTTTAGGCAGAGATAGTTTAACAGCCTCACATATGGACCCAAACCCTACAAATTTGAAGACCTTTGAAGGATTTAACTACATAGACAACTATTCATTATGGTGTCATTACGAAACTAGTAATGATGACTTAATCAAAGAATACGTAAACAAATATGGATATTCTGTCATTGCGTTACCAGAGGAAACTGGCATGGTTATGAGTGAGGGGGGAATGAAAGTAATCGGTTCGTCTCCTGCTTATATTTTTAGGAATAACGACAAATATGTGTTTGAACCAAATGGGGAGAAATGACGAGGTGAAGTAAGATGTCCATCGAAAAAGTAACAGAAACATTGTTATCCCGATATCAAAAAAAGTTCTCCGAAAATCGTCCCTTCATTGTAGGGATCGATGGGTTAGGAGGAGCAGGTAAGACTACGGTTGCCAAAGAACTTCGACATGCATTGGAACTTTCCAATCATGAGGCTTCCACCTTTCATCTTGATGATCACATTGTTGAAACACATAAACGATATGGAACCGGCAATGAAGAATGGTTTGAATATTACTTTCTCCAATGGGATATCGGATTAATCGAAACAGAACTGTTCAGAAAGCTGCGTGCTAGCGGCTCTATTAGCCTGCCTTTCTATCATTCTCCAACCGATACGGTCATCACCAAACCAATCCATCTGGCCCCGTCTTCTATCATCCTTATTGAGGGTGTCTTCTTACAAAGGAAAGAATGGCGACGATATGTTGACTTTATGATCTATATTGATTGTTCACATGAATTAAGAGCTGAAAGAGTATTGGACCGTGACCTCTATCTCGGTGACGATGGAGCAAGGTTGGATAAATATAAAAGAAGATACTGGTTGGCTGAGGATTACTACGTCGATCATGTAAATCCGATAGGGAGTGCGGATTACATTTACAGAGATAAATAATCGTTTATATAAAAGGGGGACCATCATGTTCTACAGAAGAAAGTTCTATCTAGTCAAAAAAGAGTTCGTCGAAACGTTTAATGATCACTTCAATCATACCAATTTGCCGAACCAGCTTAAACACGGCTCACGACTGGTTGGCCGCTGGATGAAGGACCATGATGAAGAGACCGTTGAGATCTTTGCTATTTGGGAATATGACAGTCATGACGATTATGTGAAGATTGAAACCAGCATCAGAAATGATGAAGATCATCTGACACGTATCCGGGATTGGTACGAAGAGCATGGCGGGAGGGACCATGTCGCAAAGGAATATATTATAGAAATGAAGAATGAAGAGTTGGAGTCGACGGTTCGGTGAATTAGGTGAGAGGTGATATAGAATTTTCACGACTAAAGACAGTCCTGGCGCCAAGGGGATCTGGTCGTTCGCACGTTACATGAGCGTGAGGAGTTTTGGTTCCACAATAAAGAAAATTCGACACGAAGGATCAATTATTCCAAAACAGGATTAATTAATTGAAATTAGGATCAATAATTCTTAAACAGGATTAATTAATTGAAATCAGGATCAATAATTCTTAAACAGGATTAATTATTCCCATTCAGGATTAAAAGTGGTTCAAACAGGATTAAATCTTAATAATGCTCAAATTATTCTCATCATTCTATCCCTGAATTCCGATCAAACGACCATTGTATAAGTAAAATGGCTCAATAACTCATCCCTGTTCAATAGAATTGTAAATAAACCTAAGAAAAAAGGTCGAATTTTGTTAACACAATCTATATTAAGCTGTATTGTTATCTACACATCAACTCAACATCCCTTTCCTAAAATAAAGTAGAAATACATATTCAGGATTGGAGATGAAGAAATTGAACAAAAAATTACTAATCGGTACAGGGGTTGCATTTTCATTATTATTCAGCCCGTTCAGTCAGGCGTTTGCAGAAGAACCAACAACAGGGGAAAGAAAGCAAGTGGATAATGTAGCACACCGGGGGGCAGCAGGTTATGCACCTGAAAACACGATAGCCGGTTTTGATGTGGCGGTTGATATGAAGGCGGATTACATTGAAATCGATGTTCAAAGAAGTAAAGATGGTGAATTGGTCGTCATCCATGATACAACAGTGAATCGTACAACAGATGGAACGGGAAAAGTAGGGGATTTAACACTTGAACAGCTTCAAAGCCTTGATGCGGGTAGCTGGAAGGGAGAATCATTTGCAGGAGAGGCGATTCCGACTTTTGAAGAAGTTCTGGATCGCTACCATGGAAAAGTTGGTATTTTAATAGAATTAAAGGCTCCAGAGCTTTACCCTGGTATTGAAGGACAAGTGGCAGAAGCATTACAAGAACGGAATCTCGATAAACCACAAAATGAAAAAATTATTCTACAATCGTTTAACTTTGAATCGATGAAAAAAATGGATCAATTGCTTCCTCATGTTCCAGTCGGTGTGTTAACTTCTAACCGTGCACTTACCACACCAGAAGCGTTAAAAGAAATCTCAACCTATGCGGAATGGTTCAACCCAAGCTATGGAATCGTGACAGAAGAAGTAGTGAATGAAGTCCACGCCCAAGGGATGCAAATCGGATCATGGACGGTACGCAGCCAGGAAGCAGCCGACTTTCTATTCGACATGAAGGTTGACGCGATCATTACGGATTATCCGGATTATATAGATCCTAGAAACTAATATTCTTTTAAAAGGGGAGTGGCTTATGCTGCTCCTTTTTTGTAAGGTTCCAGTCTGACCATTCGTCGTTGAAAGAGGCTGTCCCAAAAGTAAGCATTGGGACAGCCCCTTTTTCATCTGAGGAATCGGTTGCAACATGATGCCTCATTAACTCAGCTACCTTCTATTGCCCGAGGTAAGCCTTGATATAAAAATCGGTTCACTTTATGATGAATGGAGACTTTATAAATAGAGTCTCCATTATATGCATGCAATTTAAATAAAATACTAGAAAGAAATTTATGTTGGAGTTGGACAGGATGAATTGGATCTATATCACATTATTGGTCCTGCTGATGTTTTCCACCTATTCCATCATCAGCACGGTATATATTAGGAAAAGGAATGACCGTATAACAAGAAGGGTGAATGTTCCGGGTGCGATTGCATTGACGTTTGACGATGGACCAGACCCAATGTATACCGGTCAGCTACTCGATGTCCTCAGTAAGCACGGTGTGAAGGCTACTTTTTTCGTGGTCGGAAGCAAGGTGGAGAAATATCCTGAGTTGGTGGAACGGATGAAGAGGGAAGGCCATACAATTGGGATTCATCATTATACTCATGTGTCCAGCTGGTTTTTAACTCCTTTTCAATTGAAAAAGCAGTTGGAGCAATCACATATGGTAATCGAGCAGGTCACGCTTGAGAGGCCGATTTATTATCGTCCACCGTGGGGACATTTTAATGTGTTCACCCTGTGGTTATCCAGGGAGTATGAGGTTGTATTGTGGTCCCACATCTTTCAGGATTGGAAGGTGAAGAACAGTGGGGACTTACTTGAACGGATGAAAGAGGCAGATCATGACGGTTCCATTTTCGTCCTTCATGACAGTGGGACGACGTTCGGGGCCGATGAGAAAGCCCCTCATTATATGATAGAGTCATTGGATGCATTCCTTGAAGATGCGTTAAAGAAACAGATCCGATTCACTCACCTACCAAACACAGGATTGAAGGAGCAGGCAGTAAATGGGCAGTGAAGAACTTATCCAGTACATTCATAGCTACGGTTATTTCATCATTTTCCTGTTTCTATTCTTCGGGATCGTAGGAATACCGGCACCGGAAGAGTCCCTTTTATTCTTAGTAGGGCTATTGGCAGCCAAAAGCCAGTTACTGCTTCCTTTGGCATTGGTCTCTTCATTCCTTGGTGTTTATACAGGAATGATTACGGGGTACTATGGTGGAAGGCTCATCGGACAGCCTCTTATCGATCGATACGGAAGATGGATCGGGTTATCCGAGGAAAAGGTGCGGAAGTATGAACAGCTCTTTACCATGCACTCAACCAAGGCTTTACTATTTGGTCTGTTTATGCCGGGACTTCGGCAATTGAGTCCGTATCTCTCAGGGATATTCGGTACACCGTACATGCCCTTTTTCTTCCTTACCATGGCGGGCTCGGCGATTTGGACGGTTTCGTATATTTGCCTTGGATATTGGCTCGGCAACACACTTTCCATTAATCCAATCTATGTGCCTTATGCAGGGGTTGGATTACTAGTGATTTTTATCCTGACCACTGTGTGGCGATCCGTTAAAAAGAAAAAAGAGAGGTATTTGGAATGAAGATTGTGATTCTATCGATGTTCAGTGTTCCAACCGGGCATACGAAAGTAGCCGAGGTTCTACACGACAGCATAAGACATGACTATCCGGAAGCTGAAATCAAGATCATTGATTTCTTGTCTTTCTCGAATCCTCTTCTGGAAAAAATGATATCCGGTATTTATTTTAAATGGATCAGAACGTCGCCGGAAAGCTATAAAGGCTTTTACCAAAAGGTGATGATGAAAGATAAAGAACAAAGCTTCTTTTTGAGAAGCATTTCCCGATTTGCCACCTACTTTGAAAAGAAGGTTTTGAAGATAGTGGAGGAGGAAAAACCTTCACTGGTGATTTGCACCCACTCCTTTCCGTCGAGAATGATCGGAAGGCTGAAGTCAAGGGAGGGGAGCATTTCCTGTAAAACGATGAATGCTTATACAGATTTCTTTGTGAACGGGGTTTGGGAAACCGGGCAGATCGATTATCACCTTGTCCCGACTGAAGAGGTGAAGGACACATTGGTCAGCCGTCACCACGTTTCTTCGGATCGAATCTATCAAACCGGCGTCCCCGTTTCCGACGTGTTTAAGGATAAGGGCACACATCAGAGTCCCCGGGGCAAGAAGGGAAAGCATATCCTTGTAGCCGGGGGGAATAGCGGGTTATGTGTAAGAAAAAATGGAGTTAAGGTCTTTTCGCGATACCCGGATATCCATTTCTCTGTACTATGCGGTCATAACCACAGGCTGTACCGGTCTCTGCTCAACCAACCGAATATTACGCCCTACATGTATATTCAGGACCAGGAAGAAGTGAATGATCTATATGATGCAGTGGATGGTATCATTACCAAACCGGGTGGAGTCACGATCAGTGAAGTCCTTCATAAAAAAATCCCTGTGTTCATCCTTGCTTATCTTCCCGGACAGGAAGAGTTTAATTTACATTACCTTGTAGAGCGAGATCTCGTCTTCCACATTGGGGAGACAGGGGACTTCTCTTCCCTGGAAGAAATCCTTTATGATCAAAAGGAAATTCAACGAAAAGTAAACAATGTAGAAACCTATTTATCCTCCCTTACCGTGGGCTTCACCGATATATTGAGGGAAATTCAGGAGGAATCGCGCCAGACGATCAAAGTGAAATCTGTCGGGGGAAAAGCGGGAATCGGGGTCTTTCTTTCGAGCTGAATAGAGGTCAAGGTTCTGCTGCCACGGACGAAGAGAACCATCTTTTCTGAATCATCGTTTGTATAGAATAGATAATGGGGTCTGACCCTCCACACATTCATCATCGTGTTGGAGGCAGATCCCTTTTCTTGTGGTATAATTATCCAAAAATAAGGTGGAGTCATTATGAATCTCGGAGATTTACTCTTTCAGTTTGTTTTCTTTTCATTATTACTATTGGGAATCGTGTCATTCACCCTTTTCATCAGGAGGCTCATCATCAATAGGAAGAAAGAAGTTCATACTTCTGATGATATCAATAAGAAATTAGATAGAATCATTGAATTGCTGGAACATCAAAATAATAGCTGAAAATCCAAGAGTTGATCTTCAGCTTTTACTTTACTCAGTAAAGGCAGGCTCATTTATTTTATCATCCTCCGAAACTTTAAATTGAAATGAACGTCTTACTACTTAAAGGGGGAAGAAAATGAAGAAAATCGTTTTGATTTTTGCCTCCATATTCTTTTGTATAGTGAGTGGCTGTCAGGGCATCGAGTCAGTGGTTACAGAGGAACAAGCTAAATCCATCGTGATGGAACACCACACGAAACACATAGGTGAAGTTGAAATTCTCTCTGTGAAGATTGAATTCAATAAGTACATCATCACATGGGAAAACAAAGACAATTGTGAGAGCGGGACAGACAGCGTGAACAAAAAAGGTGAAATCAAAAACCTTGGAACATCCATATGTTAAGGAAATATACAGCTTCTTTATGTTTACTGATTTCATTCTTATTATGTATCGTTACAGGTTGTTCACCAGCAATAGCAAATGATGAGCAAAAAATTATCGTTCAAAAGTGGGTTGGCAATGAAAATAAATATGAAGAGTATAAAGAAATCTCAGACAACCAACAAGTTCTTTACGTAAAAAGGATAATGGATGAAGCGAATTGGAGAGATGCGCATGTAGAGTTCGTTCGTCCAGCAGATTATCAATTTATCTTTCAGTTTAAAAATCCAACTATAGAATCAAAAGCAGTGTTATACAGTGTTTGGGTTAGTCCGAAAGAAGATTTATTTGAGATGACCCAAGGAGAACAGGAGTTTACGCAGCTCTCTAAAAAAGAATCCGCACGTTTGCTTGAGATCATTGGTGAATAGAGGTGTATTCTCATTAAGAAAAAAGGATTGGCTACTGTCATCATCAGTATCGTATTGTTGTTCTTTTTTTATATGTATATTGGAATTCCTGTCAGCTATGAAGATGTAGCCATTAAAGAAGCCCCTAAAATGATCCGGGAAGCGATATATGAAGATCATGAAATGTTGGGTTATCGTATCTTTCAAGAGGACATTCACACATACATTTATTATAAAAGCGACGACGCTCAAAATGATTACATCACGACCGAATTGGATTTGAAGCGGAAGGGTGGGAAGATCGTAGCTACTGCGAGGGTGGTCAATGCTGCAAATGATGGATATGTAAGTTACTATAAGCTTCTAAAAATGGAGCGGATTTCAGAGGAAGAACTTATTCTGAATGGAAGAATAGCTGTTCATTAAGATTTTTTTCATAAGAAGAATGGTAGAAGTGTCTATAGCGAAGCGGATTTATCTTAATGACATCTAGACTCAACATAATTGTTAGAGCTTGAAGAATTTTGTTGTACTTCAAAAAAAGAGGTTGTCCCGTTGCTTCACAAGGGACAACCTCTTTTTTACCTTATTCTGAAAAAGCATCCGAGTAATGAACGAAACCCTGTACATTTCTAAGAGAATGCTCCGTCAATTCCATAGCCATAAATACTTCATCAGGCACTTCAAACGGAGGTTTGATATTCCAAAGTGCCGCTTTCTTAAATCCAAACCTTGGATAATAGTCTTTATGCCCTAATACAATCACCGAATGATAACCGATCTCTTTAGCCTTTTGCAGTGCTGCACGTATCAATTGGCTTCCGATTCCCTTTTTTTGAAAGGAGGGTGCTACAGACACGGGAGCAAGTGCCAGAGAATCAGCCACTTTATCATGGTCAACAATGGTGATTTTAGATAGTAGAATGTGACCGGCCACTTCATCGCTTTGGTTGATAGCGACCAATGAAAGCTCAGGTATAAATGCATCTGATTTTCGAATGTTCCTTACAAGCAGATGTTCTTTCTTATCGCTATACTCCTCATGTAAAAATGCTTGTTTAGTCATTTCTTCTGTCGTGCTATATTCTTCAGGGCGTTCTTGTCTAATGAAGATATCCATTTATAGTCTCCTATTCTTTAATAAAAGTTGTTGGGTTCAAATATAAATGGTACTTTCTTAATGAATGGAGTCATTAAGAAAGTTTTCACCCCAGTAATAAACAGTTGTTATGCAAACAAAAACCTCCAAATTAGTATGTATTTATTTTATTCAGTAATAAACCCGGGGTCAACCTCGGTACAAGGATTGCTTGTCCAGAACCGGAAAGAACTATATAATAAAGAAGAATCTTAAACAATAAGGAGGGAAATTTCATGCATTCGTTCACTGTAGACATCAAAGCTGAGAAAAAGTATCTTGTCTTCATGATGTCTATTTTTGGAATTTCAGCTGTCCTCGGGACAAGTCTGTCCTTTTTTAGCTGAATTTCAATAATGTGAAAGTATGTATGATTTCCTGAAAATAGCGAAAGCCACGGGGAATGATTCCCTGTGGCTTTTTTTGATCAAGCTACGGCGGTTAGAGCCGCCTCCGCTTTTCTTGATCTAGCTGCGGCGGCTAGAGGCTCGAGGTCATAAGGTAAACATGCCAAAAAGGCAAAAAGCGCCTTTCCGGCATGTTCAACTTATGCTTATCGCCTCTTAACGAGCCACCTCCGCTTTCTATTAACCTTATGTTTATGAGAGGACGAAAACTAATGATTAAGACAAGAAACAATATATATCTGCTTTATTTTTATCTCTTTTTTGCCCAGTTGTTTTTTGACCGGGCGTTGTGGGTCATCTACCTTGGCGATAAGGGGATGACATTCGGTGAAATCGGCATATTGGAGGCGTTTCTCCATTTGGCCATCGTCCTGTTTGAGGTTCCGACCGGGATGATCGCAGACTTGTATGGGAGGAAGGTCAGCCTGGTGATCGGGAATGTGTTCAGTCTCCTTTATGCCTTGTTCATGCTGATGAGCGGGACATTTTCGATGTTTACCCTGGCCTTTCTATCCATGGGTCTCATGGTGACCTTTCATTCCGGTGCCGAGCAGGCGTTTGCTTATGACACGTTGAAGAATGAAAAGCGTGAGAAGGATTATACGAGGGTAATCGGTAGCATGACAGCCATTTCCCTCTTATCATTGAGCCTTGCCAAATTCCTCGGGGGATTCATGGCAGAGATCAGCTGGGAATGGGTATATGGTGCAACCATCGTCACCCATGTCCTTGCTGTGATTCCACTGTTTTTCATGAAGGAACCGGAGCGTGAAAAGACGGAGGATATCGGCGGACGATGGTATAACCAATGGGTTCATCAATTTAAATTGGGGGTTGCCGTTTGGAGAAATAACACGGTCATTCACCAGCCTGTTGTGCTATTTATCTTAGCGAGTGCAGTCATGGTGATCATGGTGTTCTACGGACAGGAATACTTCATTCAATTAGGCTACTCCCCAGTTGTCGTGGGAGCTGTGTTTACAATTGAAGGGCTCCTTGGCGTCGTGATGGCGAAGATCGCATACAGGGTGGAGGCACGATTTAAGTTCTTCAATATTTTATATTATGGCTTAGGTCTTTTCCTCTTCTTTTTCATCCTGTTCATCTTCGCCACGGACTGGGCGATCCTATTATCGTTTCTGATCCTTGCGCAGTTGTTGAGTCTGTTCGAACCGATCTTCAGCTCATTCGTGCAAAATTTTCTGCAGAGCAATATCAGATCTACTTTCCTTTCGCTGATCGGATTAATGGAGAGCTTCGTCATCATGATCAGCTTTCCGTTATTCGGATTTGCCATCGAACGTACAGGGTTTACCGATGGGTTTGCGGGCCTGCTGCTGATTTTTTTCGTGCTGGCAGGCGGGTATTTGGTTGGTCAGCGATTTATTCAACGGGTAAGGTAAAGAAGGAGCTTCTCACTTTTAGGTGGGGGGCTTTTTTTTATCATCGTAACAGGTAAATTATGTTAAAATATGGGGAGATAAAACTCTACAAGGGGGCAAAATGAAATATCTTTTTGATTTTTTTCTGGCAGTATCATTAAATGGTCTTTCTTATTACATCGCAAGTTTCGCTCTTAGAAATGGATTGCCTATTTGGCAGGCGCTGATCATCGGCTTTTCTGTCGTTTCACTTGGCGCATTGACCGAAGCAATGGGAAGCCCGATGTGGTTGATTGTATTGGTTCCATTTCCAGTTGGGATGTTCTTGCTTTACTTATTCCTTCAAGTATCGGTTCCTCAATGGTTTTTGACGTATTTGCTCACTCTTGCCATATACACTGTCATCCATATACCGATGAGTTATTTCTTTCAGTTCCATTCGTTAATTCCGGCATGGAAACTACCTTAATCAAAAGGAGAGATTGTTGTGAATGCTGAAAAAATGAAAAAGACATTCCGAATAGTTGGGTTAAAAGGAGAAGGAGCCTTCAATGAATTTAACACAGAGGTACCAAAACGGGCCAAGCATTTTCTAGAGAGATTACATGAAATCGAAGCCGATCATGGTCCTGAAATCGCCCTCTACGAACCTAAGAGGGATACCTACCATTTGGAAGGGATCTATTATGTAGGGATCATGGTGGACGAAACCCTTACAAATGTTCCGGTCGGTATGGGATATATCGAACTGGACGAAGAGTATGTTACGACGAAAGGGAACGTTCGACATATTGGCAAGCTTCATAACGATCTTTTAAAGTGGATGGATGACCAGGGATATAAAAGGAAACCGGATTCTTATATTGTGGAGACCTATCATCCATTGGAAACTGGTGAGGAAGAAGTAGGGATTTACTTACCTATTTATGTATAGGACCCTTCCCATGATACAACTTTCGACAAACGGATTATAAAATGAAAAAAGTGGATCATATATCAAAATTCCGGTTCATAAATGGCTAGCTGAAACCGGATCATATATCTGAAAAGTGGATCATAAGTCGTGAAAACCGGTTCATATATTGGAGGGAAGGATCCTCATGAAAGGTTTCAATCTCATAGAAGCCCAATGATTGTCATAAAACGGGATATTTCCATAGATTTTGATCAAAAACAAGCCTGAACTGAGGGGCAGAACCTATTTTTGAAAAAGAGAATGTGATGATAGGTGGAGAAGTGTATCTATCATTCAACATTTGATCATCTGCTAGTTTAGTATTGGAGGCTGTCTTGAATGAGGATTTCGCGACTATAATCAAACATGGTAGTAATGAAAAGGGGGGTATTCAGCATGAAAATTCTCTGGGCGGGTGCCAACATTCTGATGCCGGTTCTGTTATTATTTCTGGCTTTTGCTACCTGGATCGGGTACATTGCTGAAGATATTCGGGAGTAGTATCACTTTAAGTGGGCGGCCCTACTTCTTCTATACCTCGATAATACCCCTTCCATAAAGCTTGCTGAAAGCGTCGGGATGGAATTTGAATGCATCAGGAAAGGATTTATCTATGAGTTCGGTGAATGGACGGATAATATGATTTATTATTTGAATGGAGGGTAAGGAAACGATCGTGGGGAAGGGAGTATGCTGTCGGGTGGATGAATGAATACAGGGAGGAGACATGAGATGCAATTATTTCATTATCACTGGTGGACGGAAAAAGTGGAGGAAATGGAAAGGTTTTATCAGAAGTCAGGATTTGAAACCAAGTTAAGAGTCGGTCGATACAATGGGGAAATGCACACATTCAATCCTCCTTTGAACTGGGAAGATTTCCGGGATAAAGACATTCGATTTAGAATCATCGAGATGGCTAAAGGTCAAACCAATCTGACATTTGGACACGGAAAAAGGGATATGTTCGACCATATCGGCTTCTTGGTTACGGATGCTGAGTATTCAAAGGTCATAGAAAGAGCGGAAGAACTTAAGTGGAAGGTAAATGTAGGAGAACGAAGAACGTTCCTATCAACTCCCTGGAAGTTTCGGATCGAACTTCAAAAAAGGCGGGAAGTAGTGACTGAAGAAAAACACCCCTCTATACAAGCGATGGAGATTCACATTCCCTTCCGTGATGACCCTGCCTTAGTAAGCAGTCTATTAAACTTTGAACTGATTGAGCAAACTAGTGGAAAAGTGACAATAGGGAACGATGAGTGCACCCTTATTTTTTGCAACAGTGAGGAAAAGGAAGCGAGTCTGCATTCCGTTGTGTACCTTGCTGATCATGATTTCAGCAAGGTAGATCCTGTTCATACGAAATTAATAGGCAAAACATAATAGTGGGAGTGGGAATCAGTGAAACGACACCTTTTCATAATGGGGATTTTGTTCCTGTTCGTGGCAGCTTGCGGCAACCAGGACGAAATCACCGACCCTCACTTTATGTGGAGAGGTAACAAATATATCACTACCTATGAACCAATAGAAGAAAAGCAAGTATCAGAACAGATGGGTGTAATAAGAGCTGAGGTGGAAGCCCCAATAGATGAGAACGGAGAAGCCACGGGGACAGTGAACTTGGCTCTTTTTGAAGGAGAACCAAGGGGATGTTCTCAGTGGACTTTTTTAGAATAGGCTAAAGATAAATGACCTATTTAGAAAGGGGGAATTTCGTGTTTTTATTTATCGCATTGGCGCTGCTCTCTCTAAATGTGGCCTTCTTTATATTAAAGCTGGTGGCTCCTTACTCGGAAATGATGAACTCTTTTAAGACAGTGAATGGATTTTGGAAAGCTCAAGCGACTTGTTTGGCTTGTGTCTTGCTCTTCGTATTTCTGCATTATTCAGGGGAAGAGAGGGCCAAATGGCATACTAGCCCTGACTATGTTTCAGAAGGGAATTTGTATTTGGGTGATGAGAAGGGGAGCATCGAGTACAATTCATTTGTCGTGGAGGAAAAAAACTTTGAGACGAATCTGATTCTACCTGATAAGGCCATAGGTGCAGATAAAGTGCGCCTTCTATTCACTCACGATGGAGATGGAAAAAAAGAACCGATAGCGTTACCCCATTCCCGGGAGAAGAAACAGCCAGTGACGCTGTGGTTTCCTGATAGTGGGCAATGGAGAATAGATATTGAAATAAACGGTTCCGCATATTCTTCAGTTGTGTTGCCTGTCAAAGAGAAATAACCAATCCACGGAATTACGCTAGGTGAAGAAAATGATTTGTGTATTTGATTTGGAAGGAGAGTCCACAGGTACAGGTACCCTGGAGCCAGGGTACCTGTACCTGTGGTCTTAATTGGTACGAAGCGAAAGGGCAGGATTGCTGAAAGAAAGTTGAATAAAGGGGCGATGAGTACTATGAAACGAATGCCGTTTGAACCACCAACAGAACATTATGAAGATCGAATTAAAGACATTGATGAACAGATCTGTAACTTCATCAAACAACGTAAGGACCTTTCTGATAATGATCCTGGATTTCCAACTAAACAACTGATCTCCACTTGGGCAGAGAAGTATGATTTTCATGAGGAATTTTTAAATAGCGTGTTTTCTCATTTCTTACAAGAAGAAATGTTCAGACCGGTTGTTGAGCCGAAAGGGTTTATTAAGAACATACCAATCTTAAAATCATTTGAAAAAGATGATATGTTTTTCTCGGTAACATTCGTACGTCAATTTGAAAATGCCAGTGTCATTCACTTTACCATTGATACGGATGCATCCGATGAGTATCCCAGGGAATTTCGGGAGCATACATTTTTTGACCTATCAATAGAAGGAGAAGAGGATTACGAGTGTCGTAACGAAGGAGGAGGAGGCTCCAGGGGGCATACATCTTATACATACATTGTATCACCAGCATTACCCGACGATTTTTCAAACATTCATTTCATTTTTAGAGAATGTAAAATGCCATTTCAGAAGCCAACGGGTTTCGAAATTATTATATAAATTGAGAATTAGGGTCTGAGCTTCGCACTTTAAGAGGGACATATAGAAGATGGGGGGTCTGTCAAAACAAAGCACAAAATGACAGGTGTAAAGTTTTCACAACGACTATGATGAAAACGTAGTCCTGTGAGAACGGAACTACACACTAAAAAGGGGGAATGTATGTGTCTAGTTTCAAGGTAAGTATATTTCAAATCAGGGGCAACTCTTTTCAGATTGGCTTGAAAACAGCTGAAAAGGTCCGGAATACTCCCATTCTAAAAACCTTTGAATCCATCATCAAGCAGGAGATTGATCTTCATAACATGAAGTCTATCTATACTACGTTCGCCCCGCATTTGCTTGAAGAGTTAGAGGGTCTGGCACAAGGGTTGGGAATTTCTCCGGGCAGGGCAGCTGCTTTGTTTAGTGGGTATGATGTTCCGAAGACAGAAGCGATGGGATGCTCGGCACTTCTGACAAGCGAATACTACGTGAGGAATTACGATTTTTCTCCTGCTCTCTATGATGGGATATTCAGTTTGGTTCAAGCGGATAAAGTTTTTGCTACAGCTGGGTACAATCTTCAAATTCTGGGAAGGCACGATGGTGTGAACGAAAAAGGGCTTGTTGTAGGATTGCACTTCGTCAGTCATGATGGCTACGCAAAAGGAGTTTCTCCCTGGGCTGCCATCCGGATGGTGTTGGATCAATGCTCTACCGTTGATGAGGCCGTCGCCATGCTGAAGAAAATCCCTCACTCCGCCTGTTATAACTTTTCCCTGGGAGACCGAAAAGGAAATATGGCAGAAGTCGAAGCAAACTCAGAGAACGTACTTGTCAGGTACGGGGAATCCACTTTAGCATGTGTGAATCATTTTCAGGATGATCGGCTTACTAGTAAAAATCGGGAATCCATTGCAGGTTCGATTCAGCGTAATAAGCATCTCTGGGGAATAATGGATAAGAGACTTTCCCATCATGACATGTTCCACCATTTTAAAAACGTAGATTCACCTATCTTTTTCACAGATTACGGGAATTTATTCGGAACCCTTCACACTTTTTCATATTCCTATCAACATTCAAGGATCCTCACAACCATTGCACGGAGCAGTCAGGTGCTGGATATAAACTTCCGGGATTGGGTGGGTGGAGAAGACATTCGTGATGGAGCTTTAAGTGGCTCTATTCAAGAAGGTTAGCCTCTCAGAAAAATCTGTGAAGGTGTGGTTTTCCCCATTTCTCTGCAGAATTAATCATGAAAAAAACAATGCCCCTGCCATCATCAGCAAGAGCATTGTCCTTCATATCAAAAGAAACCAATGGCTTATTTATATCCAATCAATCGTTTAGACCGTTACATCCTTTTCCTCGTGATCTTTACGGATCTGATTTAACTCCTCCGTCAACCGCAGGAATTCTCCTTTATTTCGATCACGTAATGATTGGTCGATTTTCTGTTCGAGTTGTTCTTTCCGGAATGTTAGCAGGGCCTTGTCCAAAATCATTTCTGCAAAAAGAGAGTCTATGCCGGGTACTTCGGACTGTGGTGAATTTAGCAAATACTTCTTCATGAAAAATCAACTCCTTGACCTTTTTTCTATTATACTAACCATTGTCTCAATATTCAAACATTTTAAACAAAAAAATAAAATTTATTTAAAAAATGTAAAAACACTGACATTCTTTTTCCGTTTCTTTTACCATGATAGATAGAACGTGAAAGGGGGATTTTATTTGAACAAGCCAGAAGTCATATTGAATGTTTTTTCATCTATTGATGGGAAAATCACTACGGCTCCGAATCGAAATGTAATGGAATGGACAGTGGCAGGGATAGACGGAGAAGCAAATGAAGTCACGCATCAGCTGTATGATGAATTGGATTGCGACGGGTTGGTATCAGGAAGTGAAAGTCTCATCGTATGGGGAAACGATTGGGTGGAACTGGAGAAACCGATTTATGAGCCCCGGAAATCAAAGGCGTATATTGTGTTTGACGGGAAGGGACGCATTGACTGGTTCCAGACGGAAGGGTTATTGGTCGTCACCCGGGAGGATGTTCCGTGTGACTATATTGAACAATTGGAACGTAAGGGAATTACCTATCTGCAAGCTGGCAGAGGTGATTACATCGATTTGCCCCTCGCGTTACATAAACTCTATGAATCAGGCTACAGGCGATTGGGTCTTAGCGGCGGCGGGGGAATCAATGGAGCGTTATTAAGACAGGGTTTGATTGATGAAGTGAGCCTCGTGATCGCCCCTTTAGCTATAGGTGGAACGGCTACACCATCCCTTTTCGATTCACCGGATTTAACTGATTTGGGAGGTGCCACCCGGTTGGAATTGAAAACGATGAAGCCTGTCGGTGAGGGTTCGGTGTGGCTTCATTATAAGGTGAAAAAGTAGCGGAAATAGTCAGGAGCCTGCCCTTCCCCGTGGAACGAGGTGTGGGGCAGGCTCCAATTTTTATTTAAAGTACCTCATCAATAATCTCTTCAAACGTATCACTCACACGGCTTCTCTTAAGCAGGATTTCCTGATTGTCGAGTGTCACGCTTCCTCTGTGTTCATCCAGGTTGAACTTTTCTTTCAAGACCGCCATCGATCCTTTGCTGCGTTTATCGATTTCGAAGTAGATGGTGGTTAAATGGTCGCCCTGAAGGATATAGACTTCGAGTTCATCGAGCTTCCGGCTGTATTTGCCGAAGGATGGAGTGAATTCATATTGCTGCACGAAAGGACGACTCGTTTTCACCCATGCCGGGGTGTTCTGACTCTCCATTTGCTTGAATTTAAACCCGATGACCTTGATGGCATCCACGATGTTTTCATGAACGGTTGATGGGTCGACGGATACATAATCCCTGTCCTTCGGGTCAACAGCATTCTTGATATCGACGCCCGTCTCGATCCAGACCGGTGGAACATTCTTCTGCGTTTCAGGGTGAATCATCGTGATCGGCGTATGCAGGGGAACCTTGAATGAGAACGGGATATGCTTCTTTTCTCCCTTAGAAATGGTAAAGGGCTCATTGAGCTGATGGACTTCCACAACGGCAGGAGATAATCGATCGCCGCCTTCATGGCCGTACATTGTCATCAGCTTCAGATCGATCGACTCGATTTGCTGATCCGAATTTCCACCTTTCACCTCTACGACTCCCTCGAGCATCTCACCCTGCTGAATATAGGCCCGCTTCACCTTCGTATCAACGGTCGCGGAACCAATCCCGATACTCGCAATCACTTTATTGAACATGGACATGTGCATTCAACCCCCTTCTTGATATCTCTATCGTAGCATAGATTGTCAGGTTAAGAGGAAGGGGAAGTGTTCAAAATAGATGAACACTTCGGATAAGAATCTATGATTGTCACGCCGCCGGGATGGCGTTACGCCAATCATATTCTTCTTTTTAGCTTAAAGTATGAAACGCGTTTCATAGCAAGGGGAAAATAAAAAAAGAATCAAGCAGTTGGGCTTGTCATGTAAACTCCTATCCTCTCATATTCATAAGAAAGGCAACATAAGGAGGTGTGACCATTTTGAATAACATGATGATACCGGCATTTATTGTGCTTCTAATCCTTATTATTATCATCTGTTTCTACTTTGTGACCAAGTACAAGCAACAGGCTGTTCAAGTCTTTACATTAGAAAGTTTCCTTCAATCGTCTAAACTGGGTGAAGACGAGGGGAAGGATAATAGCTTAATAGAAAAGGTGAATGATTTTTTTGATGATGGGGATGACGGGGACTGAAGATCCCCGTCTGTTCCTCATTCACGGTTATAGGTGAAAGGTGCCGCATGAATCCCTAGATAGGGCAAAAAGAAAGAACTCTTCTTCTAATTAATAGAGATAACAAATAGCAGGGAGTTTCACATAAATGTAGAGGCATAAACAAAGGCTACTTTTAGGTATAAAGAGACAGAAATAATTCTTAAGGCAATGAATGATAAAAAGCATTCCTTTCTCATAAGGAACGCTTTTTTTGGTCTAATACAATAATGTTATAACTAAATTCAATACTTTTTTATTGTGAAACAATAAAAATTAGATTAAAATAAAATGGAATTTAACTAAGCGAGGTGCTTTTGATGAAACGAGAAACACTCTTTTTAAAAATAGCTGTATTTCTTATAGGAACCCCGGTTCTTGCTTTGTGTGTATTCGGGTTACCCTGGTTAGCGAAGGATGTGGCTGGTTCGGAGCTGGCATATTTGATATATGGTATCTTAGTTGTGATGTATGTATCGGCCATTCCGTTTTTCGGTGCCTTGTATCAAGCGATTAGACTACTGAGCTATATTGACAAGAACAATGCGTTCTCGGAATTATCGGTCAAGACTTTAAAGAATATAAAATATTGTGCAACCACCATCACGGTCTTGTATGTGGCCGGGATGCCGCTCTTCTATCTCGTGGGAGAGAGAGACGACGCCCCAGGGGTCATCGTGATCGGCATGATGTTTGTTTTTGCTCCGCTGGTGATTGCGGTATTTGCGGCAGTTCTTCAAAAGCTATTAAAAAATGCCATCGATATAAAATCAGAAAATGACTTAACGGTCTGAGGTGAAAATATGGCGATTATAATCAATATTGATGTGATGCTGGCAAAAAGGAAAATGAGCGTGACAGAGCTATCGGAGAGAGTTGGAATCACGATGGCGAACCTTTCTATCTTGAAAAATGGAAAGGCGAAGGCGGTTCGATTATCCACTTTAGAGGCGATCTGTAAGGCATTGGAGTGTCAGCCCGGAGATCTTTTAGAATACCAAAGTGAGGAAGACATTCAATAATCAAAGTCTGGAGGCAAAATCATGAGAGCATTAAAACAACTCGTTCGTTTTGGTTGGGAGCAGGCCCTGTCCTGTTTGTTCCCTGTCGTTATTTTTGCCTCCTTGGCTTTGACACAAATCATCCCGCTGCCCTTTCTGCCGCGGTATGACTGGCTGCTCATCATCTGCCTCCTGATGCAGTGGGGAATGCTGCGCTCCGGGCTTGAAACACGGGATGAACTGAAAGTGATTACCTTATTTCACCTGATCGGGCTCGCCCTTGAACTATTCAAGGTCCATATGGGTTCGTGGTCTTATCCCGGAGAAGGATATTCCAAAGTGTTCGGGGTACCTTTGTACAGCGGATTCATGTACGCGAGTGTAGCAAGTTATCTTTGTCAGGCTTGGAGGAGGCTTAGGGTGGAACTTGTGAAGTGGCCACCGTTTTTGGTCGTTTTTCCATTGGCAGCTGCGATTTATTTGAATTTTTTCACCCACCATTACTGGATCGACGTTCGTTGGTGGTTATCGGGACTCGTTCTGATCGTCTTTTGGCAGACATGGGTCCTGTACGAGGTGGGTGGAATCCGTTACCGCATGCCACTCTCCTTCTCATTTGTGCTCATCGGATTTTTCATATGGATTGCCGAAAACATCGCCACGTTCTTTGGCGCCTGGGAATATCCAAACCAGACCGATGCCTGGAGTCTCGTTCATCTGGGGAAGGTAAGTTCATGGCTTTTATTAGTGATCGTCAGCTTTCTGATTGTGGCGATGTTGAAGCAGGTGAAGGGAAAGGGTTCGGTTCAGATTGAGACAGGTCAACTTCCAACCGGACATTAACCTGAGGTCAGGAGGGATCAGTTTGAAAAAACTGGCTATCGGTTTCATTTTGTTACATGTCATGATCTTTCTATTGTGGATCATGAACTCGGGGTATTTATTTTCCCCCCTGGGCATCACCTGTTGGATGTTGGCCATTGTCTCGGGATTTATCGTTCAGATCAAGCTAGATGAAGTCTTGATGATCAGAAAGATAATGGCCATATCGAATGGCTGGATGGTGTTTTTGATCATTATGACCGTGGGGATCCATTTCACTGTGACCTCCATGCCTTGAACTCCATGGGGGCAGGTGCCTTGGTTCGGCTTTATCAGTAGGGAAAAGAGATTAGGGACCTGTCCTTTCTAAAGGCGAGGGGTTATTTTTTTTAAAAAAAGGGTTGACACACCTAACTGTAAATATTATTATTACAGTGTACCTTGAAACAATGGGTAATCTTTTTTTTATATAAACTGTTACTTTTTTTATTACATTTATAAAGGAGTGTATGAACAAATGGTCAATCTATATCTGACATCAAGCTGCACATCCTGCCGTAAAGCAAGAGCATGGCTGGATGAACATTCAATTGAGTATGTGGAACGTAATATGTTGCTTGAACCGTTGACACCTGACGAGATCAAATCGATCCTTCGCCTGACAGAAAACGGAACAGAAGACATTATTTCCACTCAGTCAAAAGCATATCAGGAATTAGACGTAGACATTGATTCTTTGCCGCTCCAGGATTTATATACATTAATCAGGGAGAATCCGCAAATGCTGAAAAGACCGATCATCCTGGATGAAAAGAGGTTGCAGGTCGGCTATAACGATGAAGAAATCCGCAGCTTCCTGCCGAGAAAAGTTCGTACCTTCTCATACAAAGAACTGCAAAAACTGGCCAATTAACAATTAGATCAGGATGGTTGACAGTATAAACTGTAAAAGATACCATTACAGTAACATCCGTAAAGGAGGCAGGCCATGAATAGTGACTTTACATTAGCCATTCACAGTTTAACGTATCTTGCCCTGAAGACCGATCGCATGTCCACAAGCGATGCGATCTCAGAAAGTGCCGGCGTTCATCCCGTCCGCATCCGAAAAGTTCTGAGTTTGTTGAAAAAGCAGGGATTCATCGCCTCAAAAGAAGGCACGGGCGGCGGATTCATTTTTGCAAGGGACTTGAGTGAGATCAATCTGTGGGACATCTATAAAATCACGTCAGAAGGCGCCCTGCAGCCCAAATGCACGGCCTCTAACGAACAGTGTGTCGTAGGGGCGAATATGAAAAAGGTTCTCTTTCACATTTTTCTGGGAGCAGAAGAACAGCTGGGGGATTACTTAAAAGACTACACCATTAGAGATATCGTCGACTTAATCAATAAAGAGGAAGCATAGAAGCTTTTCCTATAAATGTAACAAATAATATTACAGTTGGGAAGGTGAAAAGGTATGTCAAACCAGCATTCCATTTTAAAAACCGGGGATTGGATCAAAGGGAAATTACTTTCAGGTGAATTGGTCATCGGTTATATTGAAAACCTTGATATCCAAAGTCAAACACTAAAAGCAAAAGTCGTGACAAGTGATAATAAAACCATTGAAGGCAAAAGCTTTCCCTTATTAAACAGACAGGTGACAAAAATACCATCCACCCCTGTGAAAAACAAGGAACAAATCCAGTTCCTGATTGACCTTGCGCTTGCAACGGGTGACCAAGAGTGGTTCTTGGAACTGACTGCGAAGTTGAATTCCATGCGGGAGCTTGCAGAGGGGATAAAGTGAACATCATGAAAGGAGCTGAAGAGCGTGATTCTTCAGCTTTTTTTATTGTTGATTTACCATTCAGGAGATTAACCCTCTCCTCCTAAAGTCGTAGAATACATTTGACCATTTGGTGGAAGAGAACTACTAGAAAATGGAATATAATGAAATCAGAAAAAGAGACGACAAGAGGAGGAGATTTACGATGAACAAATATGTGTGTACAACATGTGGAACCCAATACCCTAAGAGTCATGAAGAACCTGAAAGATGTCCCATTTGTGAAGAGGAACGTCAGTATGTCAATCCGGATGGTCAAAGCTTTACGACACTGGATGAAATGATCCGGAGCGGAGTCTATCAAAATACCATTCTACAAGAAGAACCGGGACTGTACAGTATCACCACTACGCCGAAATTCGGCATCGGACAGACGGCTTATCTGATAACAAATGGCGGATACAATGTGTTATGGGACTGCGTCACGTATCTGGATGAGAAGACGATCCAGACCATTGAGGAGTTGTGCGGCATCGATGCGATCGCGGTTTCCCATCCACATTATTACTCTGCTCAGCTGGAGTGGGCCGAACGGTTTGATGCGCCCATTTACCTCCATGGGGATGATCAGAAATGGGTCATGGAACCCGGGGAGCGGATCCGGTTCTGGGACGGGGAAGAGTTGACCTTGAACGAAGGGATTTCACTTCACCGTCTCGGAGGGCATTTCAAAGGGGGAGCGGTCCTTCACTGGGGGCAGGGAGGGATCCTGTTGACGGGTGATATCATTCAGGTCGTGGCGGATACGGATTGGGTCAGCTTCATGTACAGCTATCCGAATCTCATTCCCCTTCCGGCAGGTAAAGTGAAGGAAATGGCAGAGAAAGTAAAGCCTTTATCTTTCCATAAGCTTTATAATGCCTTTCATCGGGTGATAGTAAAAGATGCCGATCAAGCAGTGCAACGATCTGCAGAACGATATATTAATGCTTTGGAAGGGAAACTGTTCTCTACATAATCCAAGAACACGCGCCAAATAGGAAAATGAGGGACGGACCTCTAAAAGGTCCGTCCCTCATTTTCCTTCCTTCAGATACTCTTCATTGCTCCAGTCCGTTACGAACATATGACCAGGGGCATGGGTCATCATGAAGGGAATCTTTGCGTGCAGGGCCACTGCTTGTGGCGTCACGCCGCAAGCCCAGAACATCGGTGTTTCTCCCTCCTTGATGCCGACAAAGTCACCATAATCGGGGCGGGTGATGTCCCCGATGCCGATTTCAGTAGGGTCACCGATATGGACAGGGGCCCCGTGCATTTTAGGAAATAATGAGGTGATGTCGGCTGCTTTTTGTACCAGATGATTCGGGACCGGTCTCATGGAAACGACCATTGGACCTTGAAACACACCTGCTTTTTCCGTCTGGATATTCGTCTTATACATGGCCACATTCTTATTCTCTTCAATATGCCGCAAAGGGATCTCTCCCTTGATCAGCTGGCTTTCAAATGTGAAGCTGCACCCGATGAGAAAAGTGACGAAATCATCTCGCCAAACATCATCGATCCGCGTTTTCTTTTCCACCAATTGACCATGTTCATACACGTGATAGAGAGGGATATCCGTTCTGATGTCGGAGCCCTTCCCATACGTAGATTCGAATTCACCGGCTTCGAGCACTTCTACAATCGGGCAGGATTTGGGATTCCGGGTGGTAAATAGTAAAAAGTCAAAGGCGTACTCCTTAGGGAGGACGACTAAATTGGTCTGTACATAATCCTGGCAAACTCCGGAAGTGTGGGATCGGTGCTCCCCGTTTCGGATGCGGTTTCTTAGTTCTGAAGGTAACATGGGTTCAGCTTCCTTTCTTTGTTGATCGAATTTTCTCTATTTTAACACAGGAAGTTTCTCCAGATTGAAGCCGCTTCCTAAAAGGGCTAGTTCTCCCGTTTTCTCTTAATCAAATAAATCACAAAAAAACCAAGGAATATCCCTGCACTATAGGTAAGGATAAACGATAAATCCTGCTTTCCAATCAGGAACAGTCCGAGAAAGACGACGATTCCGACCAGTAAAGAAAAATACCAGCGGTGCATGATGATCACCTCATTCACTAAAGGGTTTTCCAAATACATCCATAAACGTACTATACCCGGATGATCGATTCCTAATCATTTGTACGTCCTTCCCTGAGCTCAATTGGGTAAGAGCACAATTCCCCGACACTTGCATAGGATATCTTGGTAAAAATCTGAAGGGAATGAGCAGCATGTACAATGTTCCGATGACGTATTCAAATCAGCCTTATGGGAATCCAAACCCCATGACAAGAACCGGGGAGGAAGGGAATCATCCGATTGCTGAAATCCTTTTCGACGGAATCAGGGGAAAGGCGGCAACAGCCGATCTGTACAGCCGATTAGCCCATGTAGCCCCGAATCAATACCACCAGCATGAACTTCTTCAACTGTTGGAAGACGAACAGCGTCACTGGTGGCAACTGACCAATCTATATACTTCGCTTACGGGAAGTCAGCCCCTTTATCACGTGGAGAGTGTTCCATTCCATTCTTACCGGGATGGACTGCAGAGAGGATATGAAGCGGAGTTGGCAGATTACGAACAGTTCCGGATCGGATGCCTACAGGCCCAGCATCAACCCCTGTATGAGGTCCTCGCGAATGCGTGTAAGGATGAATGGGAGCATGCGAGGAGATTGAGTGTATTGGGAGCGGATGAGGACAGTCGGATGCCATCGATGGATTATGGTCCAGCACCTTTTGTGGTGAATATCGACGAGGCAACGGTACAAAATGACACGTTCCGCACCGCCATTTGGACGGGGGAGCATCTGCAGGTAACCTTGATGAGTATTAATCCGGGAGAGGATATCGGGTTGGAAATCCATCCGAATCTGGATCAATTCCTGCGACTGGAGCAAGGTCAGGGAATCGTCCGGATGGGGGACCGACAGGATAACTTAACCTTTGAGAGAGAAGTGAAGGAAGACTTTGCAATCGTGATCCCGGCCGGGACGTGGCATAATTTGATCAATACAGGTGATACGCCGATTAAGCTTTATTCGATTTATGCTCCGCCTCAGCATCCCCGGGGGACGGTTCATGTGACGAAGGCGGATGCGGAGGCTGCTGAGGCTGCAGAAACAGGTCGTGGGTATTATTTTAGGGAATAGGGATTCATGTTGAGCTAAAATGGCTGTGCATGATTTGGCAACCAACAGATCGAAGACGGGAATTTTACGAAAGAGTGGTCGTTGAGGGCACAAAAAACGCATTGAACTCAAGATGAGTCCAATGCGTTTTTGTTTGGCTAGATTTTTTCCCCATCCGGATAATCACAGTACTCAATGATCGTACCTTCCGTATCAGCGGGATTCAAATAAATTAATCTTCTTCCGTGCTTGTTGATACGGAGACTGTCCTCCAATATGCGGATCCCCTTTTGCTTCAGCTCCTCGAGTGCGGCATCGAGGTTATCCACACGATAGGCGATGTGATGGACGCCCTTGCCTTTTTGCTTGATGAACCGTGCGATGGGCGACGTATCATTATTCGTCGGCGCAAGTAATTCTGTTCTGGCACCGTCCACCTCCATGATCGCAATTTCGCTTTCGACACCCCTGGCATCACTTCTGTAGCGGTCGATCAGCTTCGCCCCGAGGACATTCTCGTAAAAGCGGATGGTATCTTCTATGTTTCTGACAGCCACTCCGATATGGTCAATTGTCTTTTTCATCATCATTCTCCTAAAGTCTCATCAGTGTAGGTGCTATCTTACCATATCTATTTGATGACGTGAAAGAATCGGTTCGCCTCTGCTTTTTTGTAGAAGTTTCGAACCTGAAAAAATCTTTTAACGTTCAATCCTGTCACTTGACTCGCTTCTCCGCTTCACCAAATAGTAAGCCGTGATCCAGGAAGTTACCGGTATCGCGAGGGCTACTCCGATTCCAGCTGAACCGATGAAGATCATTTCGGAACTGAATACTTTGGAATTCACGATTTCCCCGATCGAGTAGGATAGGTCCTTGAACCAGATCAGCAGTCCCATATAGCCTCCGAAGAAAGCAAAGAACAGCGTATTTGTGCTGGTTCCGAGGATATCCCTTCCAATGCTCAGCCCGGAGGAGAATAAATCCTTTCGGCTGATGCCGGGGTTGTGATAAGCGATTTCGCGCATGGGCGAGGAAATCGAGATGGATAAATCAATGATGGCGCCGATCGTACTCATGATGATCATGGAAGCACCGATTTTTACAAAATCCACTCCGACAAAAAGGGAAAACGCTCCGATTTCCTCGGTTTCCTCTTCACTGAATCCCTGGATCATCGCCTGATCGGTCAACATCAGGATGAAGAAGAGCAGTAAGCCGGTGGTGATGATCGTCGAAAGAAAGGCTGTCACTGTCTTGATGTTTATTTCACTGATGAAAAACAGGGAAACGCAGCTGATCAGAGTACAGGCAACCAGTGTGAGGATAATTGGATTCAGATTCGGATCGTTCATCAAAATGATGGTGAAAAGAAGCACGCCGAAGTTCAGGAATAAGGCGACAAAGGACCGGGCACCTTTTTTTCCACCAATCGTGATCATTAAGATGAAGAGGATGGCTGCGAGATACAGTTGTACAGTCATGGTCTAGCCTTCTTTCGATTGATAATAAAGATGGAGGTATAGATGGCAATCGGGATCGCCAGTACAATACCGATTCCCCCGGTCAGTGCTCTCGCCATTTCCAGTGAAAGATTCATAGAAAGGGTGAATCCCAGTGGGGAAGCATTTTTGAAAAAGAGAATGAGCATGGGAATCGCCCCGCTGATATAGACGAAGAACAAAATATTCGTCATCGTTCCCATGATGTCCTGGCCGATATCGAATCCCGACTTCCTCAGCGCTTTGATGGAGATGTCTGGATTCTTCTCGTACAGTCCGAAGATGGACGACGATAGGGTGATGGCCACATCCATCACCGCTCCCAAGCACCCCACGAGTATCCCTGCCATGAACACCATTTCGTATGGACGGGTGAGGAATTGCATCTCCTCGTATCGGAGACCGTTTCCAGCGGTGAATCCTACCACAATATAAGCAATCAAGAGTGTCATGAACGTTCCGATCAAGGTCGCAATAACCGCTGCATACGTTTTTTCATTAAAGCCATTGACGAATAAAAGGGATATCCCGGTAAATAAAATCACCCCGATGCTGCATACAACCAACAGGCTTATATCAGCTGAGTTCAGGTAGATGTCCAAGGCATACGAAAGGATGACGGCATTGACTCCGAGGGTGATCAGGGAGAATAGCCCCTGCTTCTTCCCGACCACCAATAAGAGCAGGATAAAAACCCAGCCGATGATCATCATGTATGTATCCCGTTTGACGTCTTCTATGTTCCCTGTCAGCTCCGTGGAACCGGACGAAGGGGAGTCGATGCTTACAAATAATGCGTTCCCGGGGTGATATTCCTGATCTGTGGCCCCGGAAGATGAATACTCATTGGTTAAAATGATCGTCTCTCCCTTTTGATCACCGTTCTTCAGCTTGGCTACGATCTCCTGGGAGTAAAGCGTATCCTTATTACCGTTCATATCCTCCATCTCCGTCGTTTCCACAATCTTCGTACTGATCACTTCGGCAATCGGTCGATCATACCATTCATGATTGTGGTAGACGAAATAGAGGGAAGCGGCCACGCATAGTGCGAGGGTGATATAGATAAAAAGATGTTTGGGACTCAAGTTTTTGCGTTCAGTGATTTGTGCAAACAACAATTCCTACCTCCATGCTTTGAATCAAAACTTGTATATGTATGAGATGAACTAAAAAAGGCCCATCAATCCGGTCTTCCATTGGTTATTTGCGCTAATGGAACGAGCATTTATCCATTATTCCATAAAAATGGCGGTTAATCAAAAGGAGGGACGGACCTTGTGCTTCCATAAGAAAGCATGAGGTCCGTCCCTGTTTACTCCTGCCTAATACAAGGAGTGCTCTTCCAAGATGACCCTGTTTACCCTCTATTTTTGCAGAAGATATGCAAATAAAAATAAACCTCTTTGTTTATAAAAAAATGTACCTTATCCGTTTATTGCAAAATGAACGGGATATAGTAAACGTGTAGGGAATACTCAATCTTAAAGGAGGAGTTCACATTGTCACACGAAAAATATCAATCGGCCATCAACGCATTACATGAATGTATGGTAGCTTGTAATCATTGTTACGATTCTTGTTTAAAAGAGGAAGACCTCAACATGATGAAGGAATGTATCCGGTACGATCGGGAATGTTCGGATATGTGTGCATACTTAGAACAATCCTTAGTAAGAGGGACTCCATTTGCGTCTGAACTTGCCAGAGTGTGTGCTGCGATTTGTGAAGCATGTGGGGAAGAATGCAAGAAGCATGATCATGATCATTGTCAGGCATGTGCCGATGCTTGCTTCAAATGTGCAGAAGAATGTAAGAAAATCGCCTAAAGGAAATGAACATAAGAAAAGATCAAAGGACAGGAAGCCTTTGATCTTTTTTTATGTTTTCCACTGGTAGCCGATGCCCCATATTGTCTTCAAATGATGTTCAATGGGGAAGCCTGCTTTCTTCAGCTTTTCCCTTAAATTCCTGATATGGGAATCGACGGTTCGGATATCGGTCATGGAATGGATATCCCATACCATGAGAAGGAGCTGTTCCCGGGTGTATACCCGTTCAGTGTTCTTCATCAAGGAGTGCAGGATTTTATATTCTTTTAACGTCAGAGGGCTGATTTCATTTTCATATTTTAACGTGTAGGAGTCTCCATCCAACGTAAAAGCCCCTCTGGTCAAGTGATGATCATCTACTTGGTCATACTGTTTGATCCTTCTGAATTGAGCATTCACACGTGCGACAAGTTCCCCTTCGTCAAAGGGTTTTGTGATATAGTCATCAGCCCCGGCGTTTAAGCCTTTAATGACGTCATCCTTATCACCCCTGGCCGTTAACATGATGATGGGGACGTTTGAAAACTCCCTGATTTTTTCACAGGTCTGAAAGCCACTGAGCTCAGGCATCATGATATCTAATATGACCAAGTCTACGGAATGTTTTTTAACAGACTGAATTGCGTCATAGCCGTTATTTTTCTTTGTGCATACATACCCGTGAGGCTTCAGATAAAGCTCCAACAAGTTCAGCATCCTTCTTTCATCATCAATTAATAAAATGGTATTCACCAGACTGACCTCCAAGCATCACAGAATAATGTTGATCGATGTGCCTTTATTTCGTTCACTTTGTATTGTAATTTGACCGCCATGTGCTTCCACAAGTTCTTTCACAATGGATAGCCCGAGACCGGATCCGCCAAATTCCCTGGAACGTGATTTCTCCACCCGGTACATTCTATTGAATACTTGTGGAAGTTCATCGGGTGGGATACCCATTCCCTGATCGTTAATCAAGAGGCTCATATTCCCTGATTCGTTTCGCTCAACCGTCACCTCAGTCGTTGAATGAGGGGGCGAATGTTTTAGGGCGTTATCCAATAGGTTCATGACGATTTGTTCAAGACGTATGGGATCGGCAAGGAACGGGAAATCCTCCTTCACAGTCAAAATGAGATCGATTCCCTTTCTTTTAAAAACAGGAGCTACCTTGTTGATGACTTTATGATAAAAAGAGCTCGAATCGATGGTTTCAGTTTGTATGGAGAAATTGTTTTCATCAATCTTTGCCAGCTCAAATAAATTTTCGATCAACGTCAGGATGGTTTTGGATTCTTCCTGGATGATGTTCAGATATTCTTTTCGTTCAGATTCCGGGATGTCCTCTCGAAGAGCAACATTGGCATACCCTTGAACATAGGTCAGAGGGGTTCTGAGTTCATGAGAAATATTCGCTAAGAATTCAGTGCGCTCCTGTTGAATGGTTTCTAAATCTGTCGCCAGCCTCTGAATGGAATCCGATAGGTCCCCAAGTTCATCCTGACCCAGTTCCGGAAGTTTCACCTCAAAATTCCCTTTGCTCAATTTTTCCGTCGCCTGCTTCATTTTTAACAAGGGACGCGTCAAGAGTTTCGACAGGAGAAAATGGATACCTGTTAAGATGATGAGACTCAGTATTCCTGCGAGAAGGAAATGGCTGTTCAATTGGTTGATCAGGTTCCGCAACGGTGCGGCGCTTTTGAACATATAGACATATCCTTCGTTCTGTTCACTTTCGAAGGATGTGACGGTGGCTAAATAATTCATATCCTTCCAATTTGATTCGATGACCATTCCTTCACGAGTCAGTGTTTCAGGGGTGACTTGGATTAATTCACGCATTCCATCCGTTACTTCCCTTGAACCTATGATGACGTTATGGTTCTTATCCGTGATCACGACTTCCGTTTCCGTTTTGGATTCCATGAGCGCTATGTGATGCAGTGTCGTTTCCGAATAACGGTCCTCTAACACATCACGATGACTATTCCCCCGGGATAAAATCGATTGAAACTCCTCCTCGATCCGTGTATCGATGATATTGTCATGTAGATAGAGCATCAATAACCCTTCCATCACGAGAACAGCGATTGTAAAGTAGAGGGCTAACTTGGTTGAAATTTTATTCATGGTATAACCTCATTTTGTCATTTCCTTTATTTTACCGAAAAAATATGAAAAAACTATGCACAATGCCTGAAAGCCGGATGCACGTGTTATAAATTCTTCCTGGTTCTTTTCCCTTTCTCCATATAAATTGCAATTTTGCGGGGTAAACTTTAGTGGGAAGATGAAAAGGAGGATGACCATGACTACAAATAGTAAAAATATGAGCTTGTTAATCGTTACAGCACTGGTTCTTCTATTGGGAGCCTGCTCCAACAATGGAGAGAATAAGGGACATGATGGTGGAAATGACCAGGAGATGAAGCAAGACATGGACGGGATGGATCATGGTGACATGAATCACTCCAGTTCAGGAGAAGTACCGGAAGGCTTGAAAGAAGCAGCCGATCCGACATATACAGTAGGAAGTAAAGCCATCATCCAAGATGACCATATGGAAGGAATGAAGGGAGCGGAAGCCAAGATCACTGGTGCTTACGATACCTTCGTCTATACCGTTACCTACACACCGACCACCGGCGGAGAAAAAGTGGAAGATCATAAATGGGTCATCCATGAAGAGATTGAAGATCATGGTGAGGAACCTTATGCATCGGGGGATGAGATTGTCCTGAACGCCAATCATATGAAAGGGATGGAAGGCGCGACCGCGACCATTGATTCCGTTGAAGAGACGACGGTGTATATGGTGGATTTCACACCAGTGACAGGTGGAGAAGAGGTGAAGAATCATAAATGGGTGACAGAGAGCGAGTTGTCACCGGCAGAATAAAGGGTTGCTTAGTAAACCATAAAGCAAGAGCTTATTCTAAAATAGGATAGGCTCTTGCTTTATGAAACAAAGAATTGAAGGAATCCTGGATATTTGAAATAATTAGGAGGGAAGGGTTCTTTCAGTAAAAGTTTATTGAAGAATTATTGAGTCCGTCTTAATAGATTCATTGAAAAGGGGGATAACGAATATGCCAAAAACGTCGGGCTGCTTTACCATAGTACGAAACAAAGAAGGTCATATATTACTTGCGAAGCGCAAGGATTATCCAATAATTGGGTATGTAACCGTAGCATGTTGAAAAGGAGGAAGAAAGAATGGAACCTTACGAATTGAATAAACCTCTAAAGATTTCCATCAATGTCTTCCTGCTTTCCTTCATTATAGCAGCATGGATTATGATGTTTGATGACCAGTCTCAAAATGACTCCATCGGCTGGATGTGTCTAATGGCTTTTTGGGTGTTTAAGAGCCTGTATGACGCAGTGATAAGTCTGAAGAATGGAAGGAAGAAGACGGCTTTTCTAGACTTCCTTTTAACCATTGTTGCGCTGGGTGTTTTAATATGGGGAGGTATGAGGTATTTCACTTGAAGCTGTTGGAAGAGGGCTCCATCGTTCTTTGTTACTGGAAAGCCGGACGATGGAACCCTATATTTAATGCACTCAGATTTCAAAATAACCCTCAATCGATTTTGTCACTTCAAACGGGCCCGATTCTCTATTGGATGGAATCGACAGCTTCAAGTCTAGTCCAGGATAATAAGAGGAACGAAAACTCACTCCGGGATCATACCCCATCACATGATACTTGTAGATCTCCTCATTCCTTTGATTCATCCAGATTCCATACCCGTAGTGCACCTCTCCATTCACATGGATATGAGGGGTCAGCAGCTTCCCTGTCGTTTCTTCATTTACTAGTTTATAAGAAAATAAAGCTTCCCAAAGGTTGATCATATCTGAAGCGGTGATAAACGCCCCGCCGTCAGCCCCGCCTTTTACAGGGATGGAGTAGAGGTTGGTTCTCCACGAATTCTCTTCCTCTATATACCCCACTGCTGTATTGAAGGGGAGGCAGTCTAATGAAAAATATCCTGAACTTTCCATACCTGCTTTCTGGAAAATCTCAGATTCTATGTAATTTGTGAAAGACTGCCGGGTTTGTTGCTCGATGATCAATCCCAATAGGATGAACCCCGCATTATTGTAATGAAAGCGATCGCCGGGAGTGAATTTCATCTGACTGGATTGAAAGAATGGGAGAAAGTCCTTGAGGGATCTCATATGATAAACTGGTCTTTCCTTCCACAGCTCTTCAAAATCAGACATTACTTCTTCATCGAAATAATCCGGGATTCCTGACGTATGGGTCAAAAGATGATGGATGGTCACTCGTTCATCAAAATGAGGAAAGTCGATATCCAAACAATCCTTTAAACGGGTGTCAAAAGACAGTACCCCCTTTTCAACCAATTGACCTATCCCTATGCTTGTAAATAACTTACTCCCTGATGCGATCCCAAATCGTGTACCGGGGGTGTTCGGAAGTCGATCCGATCGATTCGCATAGTCATGGGAGCTTTCTGATAAAATTTCTGTCCCTTGTTTGACAAGGACGACCCCAGAGAAGTCGAGTTCTTTGCAGCTTTCATGTATTAGATTATGCAACTCAATATGTTTGCTCATTGAATTTCCCTCCGTTATAGGCTATGACTCTATTTATTATTTTAACATATATTTCCTGTTATAGGTGTGATCTATGGAGCAGCATAGATCACTTAGGAAATAACCTTCCCCATGAATTTCTGCTATACTACATACAATGACATTTTTTTCCTGTCGAAAAAACACCGAACGAATTGGAGGAATCAATCATGGACAGCATCATCTTCGATCTGGACGGAACACTTTGGGATCCCATTGAATCCGTTCTGGAAGCATGGAACAACGTTATCAACGAACATAACCAGTTAAAAGCAGGTATAACAAGGAAGCATCTTGAGGGAACCATGGGGCTTCAAATGAAAGAAATCGGGAAGAGATTGTTCCCTGAATTGAACGAAGAGGAGAGGGAGCGACTTCTGAAAGATCTTTCCCGCCATGAAATCCCCCACTTAAGTAAGCATGGAGGGAGTCTCTATAACCATGTGGAAGAGGTGCTTGTAGAGCTGTCGAAGAAGTACAAACTGTTTATCGTCAGCAACTGCCAGGACGGATACATCGAGGCATTCTATGAATATCACGGACTGGATATGCATTTCATCGATTATGAGAACCCTGGCAGGACAGGACTTTCAAAAGGCGAAAATATTAAACTGATCATTGAACGCAACCATCTAACTGCCCCTGTATATGTTGGAGATACAGAAGGGGACCAAAAGGCGGCAAAGGAAGCAGGGATTCCATTTATCTATGCCCGCTATGGATTTGGGGAAGTAGACGAATATACGCAAGCCATTGATTCATTTGATGAGTTACTGAATATTTTCTAATCATATCGAGGAGGGACGGACCTTGTGAAGGTCCGTCCCTCCCATTTAACTTATTTCCAATATTGACTATTCCCGATTTTTGTAAGATAGTTACTATGTCCTGTCATAGAATGACAGAAATAGAGTTTATTAGTGGGAGCATTTTTAATGAAGGAATTTCATGGTCGATTACATAAAAAATACTATTATATGATAGTTTCGTTCATCATCGTCCTGATGATGGCGGGTTTGCTGGTGGATAATCCGGTGAATTCCCGATTCGTGGTGCATGGAGTGATGATTTTCATCATCTCTATCTGTCTTTTGATTTATCCATGGTTTGAGAATACGTGGGTAAGATATATGACGATCATCTCGTCCACCGGTTATTTTTACACCCTGTTTTACTTATATCCGGAAACGTGGTCGGGGTTTGTTTTGCTTTGTTTTATTCCTGCCCTATCCATTCTCTTTTTTGATAAGTGGCTGTTTTATTTTTCGCTTGTGATCAATCTTGCGTTCATTGCGGTTACATTCGGTTATATCGGGTTTGTCGATAAAGGGCAAGACTATCCTTACATATACACAGATTTAGCAGGGAATGTGGTGAACTTCTTGGCCAGTCAGGTCCTACTCTATTTTATCTTTCATTTAACGAATCTGCGAATTCAGAAGCAGCGGGTTTATTATGAGCAGGTGCAGCAGGCGGAGCGGATGAGGACAACGGGGCAGTTGGCGGCGGCTGTCGCTCATGAAATCCGGAATCCCCTGACCGTCGTAAATGGATTTCTTCAATTTTATGTAGAAGACCCGGCATTCAATCAAAGCCAGAAGCAGAATTTTGCCCTGATGATGAATGAACTCGATACGGCGGAGCATGTCATTTCCCAGTTCCTGTCCGTTTCAAAGCCGGACAATGTGGAAAAGGTGGACAATGTCGACATTGAGATGGTTCTCAAGGATGTAACGGAACTCCTCAACATGTACGGTCTGCTGAACGACAATGGCATTGATCTTTACGTGGAAAAAGATTGTCATGTGGCGGCCAATTCCATTGAATTGAAGCAACTCCTTATCAATCTAATCAAAAATGCCATCGAAGCCTCCCCCCATAGCGGGTCTGTTGAGGTAAAGGCTGCCAAAGTAAAAGGCCATGTCTGCATTCAGATCATAGACAACGGCCGTGGAATGAGTCAGGAGGAAGTGAAGAACCTCGGGACTCCTTTTTACTCCTTAAAAAGCAAAGGAACTGGCCTGGGCCTCATGATTTGCTACAACATCGTGGAGAAATACAACGGGGGCATACAGTTTGACAGCGAGCAGGGACATGGCACAACAGTCACACTGAAATTTCCCCTTGTTCCTAATTAAAAGAAGGTCCGTCCCTCAACGCACTAAAGCATTGAGGGACGGACCTTTCTTGATAAGCATGAAGAAACAGCAAATAATCATTTGCTGTTTTTCTGTCTTGTATTTAAAAATGGCTTTGAACTAACTTTTCGATAGCTGTTACCAATTCGTCTGTATCCCCTTGAAACATATGGAAATTAAGTGAGGATTGAAGTTTTGTACTTTGAATTTTGATGTCATCCTTTTGGTTGAATTCTGCAGACCAATGGATTGCAGGTATCGATACGATAAATCGTTTGTCGGGAGTTTTATGTAGATATACTTCAGCCAGTTTGTTTCCGGACAAATTTATTTTCTCATATGAGGTTATCATTACATCACTCATTTCAGTTTTAATGCAGATAATGTAAGTATAACAGGATTAAACGGTGAAGGCGAAGTATTGCATAATGGGGTAATAGTAAAGAAATATTTGAAATGAGGTTGGCTTATAAAAAAAGAATAGGAAAGAGAAGAAGCTGATCTGTCATCAGGTAAGCTTCTTTTTCATTGAGGCCATACTATAAAACAAGTCCTTATAGTGGTAAGCTATTGTTTTAGTGATAGGAAAATCTCAGGAGGTAAACACATGAACTTAACTAATAACGATATATTAATTCGATTACGATATGCACTCGATATCAAAAATACAGAAATGGTAGAGATCTTCAAGCTTGGAGGCATTGAGCTCTCAAAGGAAGAAGTGCTGAAGGTGCTCACAAAAACACAGTACAGTGAGGATTTCGAGGAAGAGATCATTGAGGATGATGACCATATCCCATGTGATGATGAAATGTACGAGTCCTTCTTAAACGGCTTCATTACGTTTAAAAGAGGACCAAAACCGGGACAACAGGAACGACCGGAATTGACGTATGAGCATGTGAATAATCTTCTTTTAAAGAAGGTAAAGATTGCCCTCTCATTAACAAGTGAGGATGTGATTGAAATATTGGATCTGGCTGGAGTGGTGATCACAAAAGGCGAACTGGGAGCCATTCTACGAAGAGAAGGCCACAACAATTACCGAGTGTGCGGTGACCGGTATGCACGGAATTTCTTAAAAGGGTTGGCCATCCAATACAGGGGATAAAAGATGATCCATAATTATTCTGGTGAGACGATACAGTTTGAGATTAAATTTAAGAACCGTAGTACGATCGGCATCTATCTGGATGGCTACGGACATATTGAGGTCCACGCCCCTAAAGGGACCCCTGATGAATCGGTGATCCGTCTGCTGGAGGATAAATGGGATGTGATCCTGGAGAAGTCGAAGGAAATGGAGGATCGTCTGAATGGACCACAGGAGAAGGTCTATGATCATGGGGAACCTTTCTTGTATTTAGGGGATTCTTTTCCCATACAGGTGCTACAAAATCAGGAGATTACACAGGACCATGTCACTTTTGACGGAAAGACATTGCATATCAAAGTAAAAGAGCTTGAGGATGAACGAATCCAGCAGGCGTTAAAAAGGTTTTACTACAAGGAGTGCAAATCATTGGTGGAGAAAAGCATTGCGGTCCATCAACGTCACTTTAAAACCAAGCCCCGTTCCATCCGCATCACAGACAGTCAAACGACCTGGGGAACTTGTGATGGGAGAAGGCAGCTGACCTTCAACTGGAAGCTTGCCATGGCGCCGCAGAATGTTATCGACTACGTCGTCGTCCATGAAATGAGCCACATGGTCCACCTCAATCACGACCGTTCCTTCTGGCGGCTTGTCGGAAAAATCGTGCCGGATTATAAGGAGAAAGAGCAGTGGCTCGCGTTGTCCAGTTGGAAGATGACGGTATAAGTCAGCAATCCATGTGGGACGAGGGGACAGGCACCTTGTCTCATCAATCAAATAGTTGAAAAGAAAGAAGTGAAGGTCTTGATAAAGTATAAATGTCTCCATCACGTAAGTCTTACGGTGACAAATTTGGAAAAGGCGAAAGATTTCTATGGGAAAACATTATGTTTAAACGAGATCACGCGTCCCGATTTTGATTTTCCAGGGGCCTGGTATGAAATAGAGGGGCAGCAGCTCCACTTGATCGTCGACCCCTCGTCCCAGACCATCCGTCAGGATAAACGCCTATCCAGCAGGGAAGGTCATTTTGCCCTCCGAGTAGAGAGCTACAATGATACTCTCCAATGGTTAAAAGAAAATGAAGTGGAAATCCTCGAAAAACCCCAATCAAAAAGTGGATTCGCCCAAATTTTCTGCGCCGATCCAGACGGTAATCTGATTGAACTAAATGTTGAACAAAAAGATTTATAAAACCAACAGGAGCGATGGACTCTAGTATAGAGTAAAGCTCCTGTTGGTTTTATTTTTAGAGAAAAATTCATTTATCAGGATTAAAACATCCCTGGAACGGCATATTTGGATGTTGAATGCATTTAATAAGCGATAATCCAAAAAAGCATTGACCTGCCTGGGCCAATGCTTTTTTACATCAAGGACATTCATTCGCAAATTCCATCCTTTTCCTTTAAAATGAAAGTATCACGGTTGAAATGAAAGGATGATTGAAATGAATGGTTCACTCACTATTAAAGAAAGAGCAGTCTCATTTCTGGAACTTGTGGCATCAGGAAACGTTCACGAAGCATACGAGAGTCACGCAGGTCCTGACTTTCGCCACCACAATCCGTATTTCCCCGGGGATGCAGATTCGCTTATGTCTGCCATGGAAGAGAATGCAGCCGGGAACCCGGACAAGATACTCGAAGTCAAACGTGCCATCCAGGAAGGTGACACGGTTGCGGTTCATTCACATGTGAGACAGAATCCAGAGGACCTGGGAGGGGCTGTCGTTCATATCTTCCGTTTCCAGGATGAGCGGATCGTTGAATTGTGGGATGTTGGACAAGCCATTCCGGAGGATTCACTCAATGAAAATGGGGTTTTTTAATTTCTTTCATTCACTATTATAAGTCGATTCCTATGGGAGTCGACTTTTTTATGTTCAACACATAGGCCAGTGGAAATTTCGAATGGCTTCATATTTATTGCCATGCTTGTGCACTATATAAATAAAACAATAGGGTGGTGAAAGAATGTCTAAACAGAAGAATAAGGACCTAAAGAATAATAAAGCAATGCCGAAGTCAGATGTGGAATTTGCACAAAATGGACTTGAAAAGGTGGCCATTAAAGCGCAGGAAAGAAAGAATAAGTAAATAGAAATAAAAAATGAGAAGTTAGGTAACTTCTCATTTTTGGTCTTCCTGAATCGTTTAGTTAAAAAAGATTATTGAATGCTAATCTCATTGATTTCCAAATAACCGGCAGGACTGATAGAAAAATCTTTTACGTTGTTTCGAATCGCCGCCATGTTTTCAATCACTCGAACCGGGATATAGACCGCGTCTTCCATTTCCAGCTCCTGAGATTTTGCATAAAGCTCCAAACGTTTCTCTTGATCCATTTCAGAACGTGCCTGTTCAATCAATTGATCTACCTCTTCATTACTATAGAAAAATGTATTTCCGGCAGGTCCATGGGAATTGCTGTGGAAGAGATTGTATTGATTATAGTCTGCATCACCTGTAGCATTTCTCCAACTGATGATGAACATTTCTGAATTTCCACTTGTAGCTTGCTCTACAAAAGTGCCATACTCCTGGATCTGGATTTCTAAGTCGATTCCAATTCCTTTGAGTTGGGATTGCATGACTTCAGCCAGGCTGATCCTTTCCTTACTGTCCATTGTAAGCAATGTGGTTTTGAATCCATCAGGGTACCCAGCCTCTGCCAGTAACCGCTTGGCTTCGTTTACATTATACTCATATGCCTCCATATCCTGATGATAGCCAAACACTTTAGATCCTAATAAGGAGTTGGCTTTTTTCCCTATATTATTAAATACACCTTTCATGATGGAATCCATTTCAACAGCATGGGATATGGCTTTCCGGACACGGACATCATTGAAAGGTTCCTTTTGTACATTGAATCCTACATACTCGGTACCAAAGCCTTCACTTCGGTATACTTCAACATTATCGGAGGCCTTAACCGAATCCATCATCGTGACAGAAAGAGGTTCTGCAATATGGGCTTCACCGGTTTCAAGCATGGAAATTCTCGTTGTCTCTTCTGGTACGACTTTGAATACGACTTCGCTTATAGTTGGTTGATCTCCCCAGTACTCGTCGTTTCTATTAAACACAATCTCTTTTCCTGTTTCCCAGGACTTGAACTCAAATGGACCTGTGCCGACCGGCTCTTGGATAATGTCCTTTCCATATTTATCGATCGTCTTGGGACTGATGATTCCGCCTTCATGACTCGCCAGGATGGATAATAAGGGTGAAAAAGGTTCAGATAAAAGAAATTGAACGGTATGATCATCGACTACTTTTACTTCCTTGACCATTTTGAATACAACTGCTCGAGGCGAAGCCACCTTTGGGTCTGTTAAACGATTAAACGTTTTCTTCACAGCCTCGGCATTGAATGGTGTCCCATCATGAAACGAGATATCATCTCTTAGCTTGAATTCCCACGTTATATCATCCAACTGCTCCCATTCCTCAGCGAGTAATGGCTTGATTTTGGCATTTTTATCTCTGCCGACAAGCCCCTCGTAAATTTTACCGTGTGTCACACTTGCTGCATTGATGGTGGACATAAAATGATGATCAAGATTCTCCACATCGGATAGACGGGCAATGACCAACTTATTTTCTTTGTTGGAAGCCTGTCCTTCAGCCTGGTCACCCGAATTTGCCCCCATATTGGTGGAGCAACCGCTAATCGCTAACATCAGTACCATTATTCCAATCATGATAACCCTGCTCCTGAAACTATTTACCTTCGTCTTCATCTATTCATCCTCCCCTCGGTATTTATTTAATTATAAGAATTTTCAGACATATAAAATTAAGATATCTTTACTGTTTTTTTTGTTTTGTTGACCTTTTTATTAGGCAGGATGAGTTTGTTCTAAGGTTCATAGCAAATCAAATGTAGTCCCAAGTATCCGGCCCACTTTTCTTACAGGTGTCGATAGGTGATTAAAAGTGAATGGGTAAATTGATTAATGATTTTCTTCCCAACAAACCTGACGATTAAATTGGTGTGAAATGTTAAATGGATATTTGAAATACTTGTTTTAGAAGGATTTTTATTCATAGCAACGAATAGGGAATATATCAGGATAAAAAGGAGCGTGTTATTATGAATGGATTATTCCATAATAAGGAAGAGATAACGGATTTTCTTACCGCTAACAGAGAGAAATTCCAGCAAATGCTCTTATCTGAAGCTGTAAATGTTGGGAGCAAAATCAATGATATTCTAGAAAAAGGAAACATCGATCTATTAAAGAATGCAGAAATGTTAGCTCACTATATCGTTGAAAACAGAGAAGAAGAGCTGGTGGAATTTGCAAAAGTAGAGGGTATTGCATGGGCACAACATTCTCTCACGCTTTCATTCAAACTGGAATGGGTACATGCAATTAGAAGAACTTTATGGTATTTCCTTTTTCAATTTGATGATCAGAATGAAGCTAATGAAGCTCCACGAAAGAAATTCTTTGATTTGGAAAAAAGAATCAATGACAGTGTTGATCAGTTCCTGAATAATTTCTTTATCAGTTATTCTGATTACAAAGATGAACAGCTGTTGTCACAGAAAAAGCTGGTGGAGAATCTATCGGTACCTATCATCCCGATAGACAGCTCTATTGCGGTACTGCCTTTAATTGGAATGATAGATACCTATCGTATCCATACACTTGAAGAGAAAGTGTTGATGGGAATCAGTTCTATGAAAATTCAAACCCTGATTATAGATTTATCGGGTGTAGCGGAAATGGAATTGGATGTCATCTTTCAATTTGAGAAGATCTTAAATGGAATTAATGTGATGGGATGCAAAGCAATCCTTACAGGGCTGCGGGTAGAACTTGTCAGAAATATAGTTGATTCAGGAGTGTCATTTGACAGTCAAGTAGAGACAAAGGGAACATTACAGCAAACACTCAAAGAACATCTGGTGTTAGAAGCAGGGATGCAATATTAATTTAATTATTTTATTTATAGTGGCAAAAAAGCTGAAGATCAATCATCTGATCTCCAGCTTATTTTATCAATAATAATTCCGGTCACTTTCAAACGTGACTATCCGACATCGTATCCAGCTCCAAAGGCAAAAAAGCATACTCCCCGTCTTTCATAATCTCACGTTTTAAAACGGGAACGGCTTGTTTGAAAATCGGTCCATCCACTACTGTGGTGTGGAACTCTCCACCTTCTCCGCAAGGATCGATCCCTCGGGCTTCAAGTTCATTTATGTATTCATGAGTTAACGTTCGTCCTAAATCTTCAGGTCGCATGCCCAGGGATAAATTAACCGTTACAACGATGGATACAAATCCCAGATTGATGAACTCTTCGACAGCTTCACGGTGGTTCATTCCCCATAAAGGCATCCCGAGCTTCAGCCTTGCGTTCTTCGCCACTTTTTCATGCCAACAGCCGTGTTCAGGCATATCCAGGTCCCCCGTTACTAACACTTCTGCGCCTTGATCCTTTGCTTTTTCTAAAAGGGTCATGAAGACTTCTTCATAATCTGTCCAACTGGCGGCTGCAGTGAATACGGGCAAGCCGATCGCTTCTGCTTGTGCACGGATAAGCTCCGGAGGCATTCCGTGGGATCTGGACCGCTTTCCTTCTTCCTCCAGCATTACAATCAGCCCGAGCGCATCTCCATCCTTCGATGCTTTGTATAGAGCTAAAACACTATCTTTTCCTCCGCTAAACGAAGTAATGAATGAATGCCCGCGAGCACCATGTTTCCATTCCTTTGATTCTGTCATTCTTATCTTTCCTCCTTAATGGTTTTTCATATTTTCTAACTGGTTTCATCGTTTCTCTCATTCTATCACGATGAGGCTTTATAGATAACATCATACAAACCTGTGATTAGTAGATGTCTTAGTCCATTAAGACAAAAGAGTCGCCTATTTGACGACTCTCTTACTCGGACCATTACGAGTGTGGTCTCATTTTCTATGAATCCGAATCTCATTAACCACCAGCGATATCACCACTAACCCACTCGACACGAAAAAGCTGATCCAGGTCGATTGAATTGAATTATAGCTTAGTAGAGACAGCAACCCGGTCCCTAAACCTATCAATGAGCAATAAGGAAGGAGCATCGGGATCATTCTTTTATAAAAGATGACCACTAGCATGGTCGGGATGATGGATGCATACACCTGAGCAAAAAAGAAGATGAGCTCCATCAGACTCGGTGAGAGGATCGAGCTGATGAGAAAGAGTGAAAGGGAAAGCACACCGGAGACCAAATAGGTCTTTTTCAATTGCTGGTCTTCACTCCAATCGAACTTGTGGTTCAGCATATTCCGGATGACCATGATCGATGTGGCATGGAGCTCTGCCCCCACGGTGGAGGCGATGGCACTGAAGCAGCAGCCGATAAATAATAGAAGCAGAAACAATGAGTCGATTTTCTCCACCAGCTGACTCAATATGGAGTAAATGTTTTCAAAGCCCTGCCCATAAACCGCAATCAGTACAATCGCGGTGAAGGCAAGCGGAATGGTCGCCCATATGATCCCGGCCATCATAAAGGATGTTCGTACCTTGGATTTTTCAATGATATAAATCCGCTGCCAGCTCGCCCGGTCGATCAATACTTGTCCGAATCCAATCAGAAATGCGGTAAGAATGAACAAGGTGATTTCATTATGTTTCAGAAATAATAAGTAGGGATGATAAAGAAGCAATCCATCGTAAACGGGAAAAATACCTTTTTGGATAAAAAAATAAACGGGAATCAGGATGATGGCTGCGAAAATAAACGAGATATGAATCCCTTCAAATCGATGGATTTGCTTCATGCCTCCTATGGACAACAAGAAGCAATATAAAAAAAATACGAGTAATCCTACATAAATCGGTGTTTTCAATAGAAAGTGGAATAGCACACCTGCTCCCAGTGCTTGTATGAGCAGGGAGTCCAGGCTTGTCAGGAGTAATACCCACATGACGAACCAGTATGACCGGCCCCGGAGTCTTTCTTTCAATACATCCCCTAGAGTCATGGAGTTTGGGAATCGTTCCCTGATATAGGGGGTGATCCACCCGAATAGAAAGAGAGCGGTGGCTCCCATCATGGCGTAGCCAATTCCACCAAGCAGTCCATATTTCACGAGTGTTTCAGGAGAAGACAAAATCGTATTGCCGGTCACCCATCTTGCCAGGAGCGAAACGACTCCATACGCCACACCAAACGTGATGGTTCCTTGTATATATTCACGGTACGTTCGTGGCTTCATTGATTTATACCTTCTCTCTTATCCGATATTCCCTTGGAGTGTATCCTGTTTGCTTCTTGAATAATGAACTGAAATAGTGCTGGCTGCTGAATCCGCATTCTTCAGAAATAGAAGAGATGGACTTTTCGGTGTCCTGCCGAAGTAATCTCTGTGCGGCCTGGACTCTGAAATCATTCAGGTATTCAGAGAAGCTGATCCCCATTTCTGCATGAAACTTCCTGCTAAGATACGTACCGTTGATATGGATCTGGCTCGCCAATGATGAAAGGGAGAGCTTATCGCTGTATTGTTCATGGATGATCGTTAATGCTTCCTGGACGATATGGGATTGGATGGATGCGTATTTATATTGGTTGAGAACTTGAAATAATTCTTCTTGAATAATCGGTTTCGTTAAATAATCCTTTGCGCCGAGTCGCAGGGAGGCCTGTGCATAATCGAATGATTGGTAGGCCGTGACCATAATGATGTCGATATGATCATATTTCTTCATTTCAATCCCGAGTTCGATCCCTGATTTACCAGGCAGTTGAATGTCGAGCAGCGTAAGGCGAATCGGATGTTCCGTCAGAATCTTTAAAGCCTGTGACGCATCCGCGGCAGTATGAATCGTCCAATAAGGATATTTTTCGTGAATCATGTAGTTGAGCTGCTCCAGTTCAAGGGGCTCATCGTCAACGAGTAAAATATGCATTTGCTTCCTCCTTCATCAAGTAATGTTGTCTTCTCTGGTCATACGAGGCCAAAAGATTTGGACGCTCGTTCCTTTGGCTTCTTCATTCAGCTGAATGAGGATTTCTTCCTTTGGAAAGATCATCTGTAATCGCTTCTGGATATTATGTAATCCAATTCCACGGTCTTCCTTTTGAGAATCAAGCGTGTCCAAAGAAGATGATGAGCTGTTCCATACTTCTAAGTACACTTTTTTCCTTTGTTCATTCAGGATGATGATCAGCTTGCCTTGCCCGGGATGCTTTTCAAGACCATGCTTAAATGCGTTTTCAACAAGGGTCTGCAGGAGGTAAGGAGGGACTAGTGAAGACTTGCAGCTCTCTTCCACGTTCCATACTACTTGGAGCCGATCTCTGAATCTCAGCCTTTGAATGTCGAGATAATATTGGGTGTATTGAATCTCCTCCTCCATGGTGATCAAAGGGTCAGTCTGTTTGTATTTGAACTTGAAGTATTTGGAAAGGACCTCGATGGCAGAAACCAGTTCTTCCTTGCGATTCAAACGTGCCAGGCTCAGGATGACATTAAGCGTATTGAAAAAAAAGTGGGGCTGGATCTGCTGATTCAGTTGGTTGTATTTAGCTTCCTGAAGTTCCTGTTTCAGAAGCAGTTGGTTCTTTTCTTTCTCCAGTTGATCCAGACGTTTTTCAAATAGGAAGAGAAATAATAAGCTAAAAGCCCCAATGATTGGGGCTAATACGGACAGCATGATATAAAATGAAAAGGATTCTTGTGTAATCATGTGAAGAACTCCTAAAGTGGTGAGTCATACTTTCTATTTTATAAGAAAACTAAGATTCTGAAAATATGTTTAGACATAATGGCACCTTGTGAAATGCTCCCCATGTCCGGTCATAGGAGGCAGTTCTGCTTTACACAAATCCGTTGCCAGAGGGCAGCGGGTGTGAAACTTACATCCTGATGGCGGATTCAATGGGGAAGGTACATCCCCTTTTAAAAGGATTCTTTCTCTTTTCTGAGAAAAATCAGGTACGGGGATGGCTGAAAGCAAGGCTTTGGTATAAGGGTGGGTAGGATTGTCAAACAGCTCATGCTTTGTCCCGATCTCGACCACCTTCCCCAGATACATCACGATCACCCGATCTGATATATGACGTACAACGCTTAAATCATGGGAAATGAAGAGGTACGTTAATTTCAATTCCTTCTGAAGTTTCTTTAACAGGTTCAAGATTTGCGCCTGAATGGATACATCGAGTGCCGATACGGCTTCATCACAAATGATTACTTTGGGATTGACAGCCAACGCCCGTGCGATTCCGATCCTTTGTCGCTGACCACCGCTGAACTCGTGTGGAAGACGGTCCAGTGACGTAATCGGAAGGCCCACATAGTCCAATAATTCCTTCATACGATCTTCGTGTTTGGAAGGAGGCAGTACTTTTTGTATGGTCATGGCTTCTTTCAGGATCTTGCGGACGGTTTGTCTCGGATTCAACGAGGCAAACGGATCCTGGAAGATGACCTGGATATCGCCCCTCATATTTCTTAATCCCTTTTTGGATAGACTGTTCAATTCGATTCCATTGTATTGGATACTGCCTTCCGTCGGCTTATCCAGCTGAAGGATGGCACGGCCGGTTGTCGATTTACCGCAGCCGGACTCACCTACAATACTGAGGGTTTCCCCTTCGTACAGCGTGAAGGTGATATCATCCACGGCTTTCACCACTTGTTTCGGCTGGAACAAGGACTCCCTTTTGATAGGGAAGTACTGTTTCAGGCCCTTCACTTCCAAAATAGGTTTTTTTTCAGTCATCACAGCGGTCATGTCATCTGCACCTCTTTCTCGGCATTATATAGAAAACATCTTATTTGACTGCCATCCTTCGAAGAATTGAGCTGTGGCTCTTCCTGGTGACATCGTGCGGTTGCCAATGCGCAACGGGGAGAAAAACGGCAGCCTTTTGGCATGTCATAGGGGGAAGGGACGCTTCCCGGCATCGTTTCCAGCTCTGCCTGGTCTTCATGCAATTTTGGTAATGAAGACAGCAGCCCATTTGTGTATGGATGCTTCGGATTGGAGAATAATTGTTCCGTCGAACTATATTCCACCACCTGTCCCGCATACATAACCGCAACTTTGTCACATAGCTCGGCTACCACTCCTAAATCGTGTGTGATGAAGATGATTCCCATATTCAGCTTTTTCTGAAGGTCCTTCATCAGCTCAAGGATTTGTGCCTGGATCGTTACATCAAGTGCCGTAGTCGGTTCATCGGCAATCAGGACTTCGGGATTGCAGGCAAGAGCCATCGCAATCATGACACGTTGCCTCATTCCGCCGCTCAGCTGAAAAGGCTCTTGTTTCGCCCTTTGTTCAGGAGAAGGAATGCCTACTAATTCGAGCATTTCTACCGCTTTTTTCCATGCATCCTTTTTCCCGAGTTTTTGGTGGATGCGAACAGCTTCTGCAATTTGCTCCCCTACCGGTATGACAGGATTCAATGACGTCATAGGCTCTTGGAATATCATAGATATTTGATTTCCGCGCACTTTTCTAAGCTCGGATTCGGACATTTTAAGGATGTCCTTCCCTTTCAATTCAATGGTTCCGTCCACTATCTTTCCGGGAGGGGAGGGGACAAGACGAAGAATCGAAAGGGAGGTCATGCTTTTTCCACAGCCCGATTCTCCTACGATCCCAAGCGTCTCTCCTTCGTGAAGGACAAAATCGATTCCATCCACGGCTTTCGTCACTCCTTTTTTCGAAGTGAAATGGGTTTTTAAGTTTTTTACTTCCAAGACCACATTTTTACTCATTACAACCACTCCTAGTTAAGTTCAATTCGTTTGTTAAAGAATCGGTATAAAACATCTACGAATAGATTGACGATTACGAAGACCAAGGATGCGACCAGTACTCCGCCCTGAACCATCGGTAAGTCACGTGTACGGATCGAGTCAACGATCATACGGCCGAGTCCATTGATGGCAAAGACGGATTCGATTAATACCGTCCCTCCGAGAAGTGCCCCAAACTGAAGGCCGACTACTGTGATGACTGGAATCAATGCATTGCGCAGGGCATGCTTATATATAATGGCAAAGCTTTTCAAACCCTTTGCCTGAGCAGTGCGGATATAGTCCTGCCTCACGACCTCAAGCATGCTGGAACGGGTCATTCGGGCTACGATGGCAGCTCCTCCGACCCCGAGCGTAAAGGCCGGTAAAATGATGTGAAGCATGCTGTCCCACCCTGCTACAGGTAAAAGCTGAAGTTTTACAGAAAATAAATAAATGGATAGCAGACCTAGAAAGAAGCTTGGAAGGGAAATCCCTAATAAAGCGACGATCATCACGGAAATATCGGTAGCTGAGTATGGTCTGACTGCGGAAATGATCCCTGCTGTCATTCCAAGGACAATCGTAATGAGAATACTGTAAAAGGCAAGTTCAATCGTGATCGGTAAGCGGGTCATGATTTCCTGGATGACAGGTTGTTGACTCTTCAAAGATTGTCCAAGGTCACCCTGGAAGACATTCATGATGTATTCTCCATATTGAACATACAAGGGGCGGTTCAAGCCGAGCTCTGTCCGTAATTGGTTGATCGCTTCTTTCGAGGCCCCTTCCCCTGCAAGAATGATAGCCGGGTCTCCGGGAACCATCTGCATGATGAGAAAGACAACCAGGGTCACACCGAATATGACGGGGATGATTTCTATTAATCTTCTGAAAATGTACAATATCATTTCATATTCCTCCTTATTATGATTTCAGTCTCGGATCAAGCGCGTCCCGAAGGCCGTCCCCGAACAAATTAAAGCCGAGTACGAGAATGGAAATCGCCAACCCCGGGAAGAGGGCGATGTAGGGAGCCGTGAATAAAAAGTCCCTTCCACTTGACAGCATCGTACCCCATTCAGGTGAAGGAGGCTGTGCGCCTAAACCAAGGAAAGATAATCCCGCTGCTGAAAGGATGGCGGTGGCAAGTCGCAAGGAACCTTGAATGATGATGGGAGATAAAATGTTCGGCAGGATATGCCTAAAGATGATGATGAAATCATTGGCTCCAAGCGACCGAATGGCATCGATATATTCAAGCTTCTTCGTTTCGAGCGTCGATCCCCGGACAACCCTTGCAAATAATGGGATGGAGAACACCCCGACTGCGATCATGACATTCACAAGGCTCGGTCCCAGGGCAGAGATGATAGCAAGAGCCAATAGGATCCCAGGGAAAGCAAGCATGACATCAAGGATTCTGCTGATGGCGGTATCGATCCAACCTCCGTAAAACCCGGAAATCAACCCCATGATGATACCAAAGAAAGCCCCGAAGCCGACTGCGGCAAAGCCGACCCCCATTGATAGACGGGAGCCGTAAAGAATCCTTGCAAGGATATCCCTCCCTTTATCATCCGTTCCCATCCAATGTTCTGGGCTCGGGGGCTGGAGTTTATTGTCCAGTTGAATGTCATAAGGATCATAAACAGCGAGTAAAGGAGCAAATAGGGCAATGAGAATATAGAAGAGAATGATCCCTCCACCAACCACTGCTGCCTTGTTTTTCGAAAAGGTGTCCCAGAAGGGTTTGATCCTTTTTTCAAAAACGCTCGGTTTTGAATTGAGTATGGGTGATTGAATTTCTTGAACTTTAAGTTCTGTCGACATGACGTTTCCTCCTCATTGAAATGGTTTGTGTAATTCAAAGATAGAGGAAGAGGGGTGGAAAGGGAAGGTGATAAGTTTGAATTGTCAAAATAATTAAAAAGTTGGTAAAGATATTGAAAATCATTCACTGTTTTCTTTTTTATAATGCAGATAGGCACCAACAATACGGAAAAGGGAGAGTGGAGGAATTGAAAGAAAAGAAGAAGTATTTCAGGGGGATCGCAGGATTATTGATCGTGATGGTCATGCTCATCACCCAGGCGTGTTCGACAAGTAATGTAGAAAGTGAAACCGCAAGTAAACAAGGCGGTGAATCAGAAGGCGGAGTACTGAAGGTCGTCCGATTATCCGATGCAACCAATTTGGACCCACACTTCATTACAGATATTCCGTCTGCTAATGTCCTTTATCAAAAAGTGTACGAGAGCCTTGTGACGTTTGATAAAGAAATGAACATAGTTCCGTCACTGGCGAAGAGCTGGGAGCAGCCGGACGATACAATATGGGAATTCACATTAAATGAGGGAATCACGTTCCATGACGGTTCTGAATTTAACGCTGAGGCTGTCAAAGTGACGTTCGACCGTTTACTGGACCCTAACACCGGGTCTCCTCAAAAGGATAAGCTCGGGATGATCAAAGAAATAAACGTACTGGATGAATATAAAGTGCAAATCAAGCTGGATGCTCCTTATGCACCTCTCTTATCGATTCTTGCAAGTAACGAAGGAAGTATCATGAGCCCAAAAGCTTTGAAAGAAAATCCTGATAGTCTTGCTAAGCACCCGATCGGAACCGGACCATTTGCCTTCGAATCCTGGAAGTCAGGTCAGTCTATCACCCTTGAAAAAAATGAAGAGTATTGGGGAGAACTTCCGAATATTGATGGAATCGAGTTTCAGGTTGTACCGGAGGACGCGACACGATTAGCGATGATTGAAACGGGTGAAGCCCATATCAGTGATCAAGTGCCCGTTACTGAAATCGAGCGTATCGAAAGCTCTGACACATTGAATCTGTATCGAACAGAAGGATTAGCCGTCGAGTATGTCGGATTCAATACACAAAAAGAGCCCTTCGATAATGTAAAGGTAAGACAGGCCATTTCCATGGCCATTGAAAGAGAAGCAATCATTAAAGGTGTGTATAACGGAGTGGGAACGTTAGCAAATGCTGCCATGAGTCCACAAGTATTCGGTCATAGTGAAAATGTGAAGCCGTATGAGTATAATCCGAATTCTGCCAAGGAGCTTTTGAAAGAAGCAGGGTTTGAAAAAGGTCTCGAATTAACATTGATTACGAGTGACCGTAAAGAACGGATCAATATGGCAGAAGTCATTCAGTCCCAGTTGAAGGGAATCGGGATCAAAGTGAATATTCAGGTGCTTGAATATGGTGCGTATATTGAAGCTGTAGACACAGGAGAACAAGATATGTTCATCGGCGGATGGGGAAATGCAACCGGTGACGGTGACTACAACCAATACAACTTGTTCCACTCTGCTTCACACGGTTCACCAGGAAACCATTTCTATTATACAAATGAAAAAGTTGATGATCTCATCGAGCAGGCAAGAAAAGAAGTGGACCCTGAAGTAAGAAAGACATTATATGAAGAAGCGATGACCATTGAAATGGAAGAAGCGGTATACATTCCAATTCGAAACTACGAGCATTTAGCAGTGTACAACAATGAAGTGAAGGATTTCTGGTTGAGTGCTGCCAACTACTTAATGGTGAATGACGCAACGATCGAATAGGGGATGGCACCATCCGAAATCCCTGTAAATAAAAAGTGGAGGTTGATTTGATGAAAACAGTATGGATGAAAAATGTGAGAATGGAAACGGGATTTGAGAAAGAGAATGAAGTTGTGACAGGAACCCTTACGGAATATGCCCATGTAAAAATAGAAGGGGGAAAGATTACGGCCATCTCAAATGACGAGTCAGAGATTGAAACGGGAGCGGCCGTGTTGGATGCAAAAGGGAAGCTGATCCTGCCTTCCTTACGTGAAATGCACATCCATATCGATAAAACCTACTATAGCGGTCCTTGGAAGGCATGCCGTCCGATCACAAAAGGTATTTTTACAAGAATAGAAGAAGAACAGGAGTTGTTGCCTAAGCAATTGCCATACGCCCAGGAGAGAGCTGAAAAGATGATCGAGCTGCTGCTTCAAAATGGCCACACTCACATCCGGACGCATTGCAACATAGAACCCACTTCCGGTTTAAAGCACCTGGAAGTAACCGTTAAAGCATTAGAGAAATATAAACACCACCTCACTTATGACATTGTAGCGTTTCCTCAGCATGGGCTCCTGCGCAGCAATTCAGTGGAACTGATGCGGGAAGCCATGAAAAGTGGTGCCACCCTTGTTGGGGGAGTCGATCCGGCGACAGTGGACCGACATATCGATCAATCGCTCTATACGACGTTTGACATTGCCACTGAGCATAATGCCGGTGTCGACATTCACCTTCATGACCCGGATACACTTGGGGCTTTCACCTTTGAACGTCTTGCTGATTTTACAAGAGAGGCGAACTTGAAGGGGCGTGTCACGATCAGTCATGCAATTGCACTTGGAGATCTTGAGGGGCAATCTCTTACAGACATGATGGCCATTCTGAAAGATCAAGAGATTGATATTACCACGACGATCCCGATTAACCGCCCAACCATTCCGGTTCCGACTCTGGATCAATACGGTTTACAGGTATCCGTCGGTCATGACAGCTTAACCGATCACTGGTCACCTTTTGGAACCGGGGATACGATCGAGAAGCTTAATATCCTTGCTGAACGATTCCGACTGATCGATGAGTACTCCATCAACCGTACATGGAAATATGCTTCTGGCGGAATTACACCGTTGGATGATGCAGGGAAACAGGTTTGGCCTCAAGTAGGGGACGCAGCAGACTTTGTCCTGGTCGAAGCAAGCTGTTCAGCGGAAGCAGTGGCAAGGAGAGCAAAAATTGATTCTGTTTATAAAAACGGGGAAAAAGTGGTGCTGCCACAATCTGAATCCGTACTGATCAATAAATAATAGATGGGAGACGTTTCGATGATCTGGCTGAAAAATGTGAAGCTTGAAGTAGGAAACATGGAAAATGGAGGAATGACCGAAACGAAAACAGAGCTTTTTCATCTCGGGGTCAAGGAAGGGAAAATTGTTCAACAGCGGTCTCATACACAGTCCATACCCGAGACTGCTGATGTGATCTATGATGTAAAAGGTCACTTGGCCATTCCGACCTTTAAAGAAATGCATAACCATTTGGACAAAACGTATCTAACGCTTGGATGGAAAGCAACGAAGCCCGTTAAAAACCTGAAAGAAAGACTGCAGTTTGAAGCAGAGGAGCTGACAGAACTCGCACCAACCACCAAACAAAGAGCGAAACGGATGATCGGCGAAATCCTTTCAAACGGATCAACGCATATCCGCACTCACGTAAACATTGATCCATACATTGGGTTGAAGAACCTTGAAGGTGTCATCGAGGCATTGGACGACTATAAACATGCTGTCACCGCAGATATCATTGCCTTCCCTCAGCATGGATTATTAAGAGATTCCGTGCCGAGATTGATGAGAGAAGCGATGAGAAATGGTGCCACCATGGTAGGTGGCCTTGACCCTGCAGGAATCGATCGCTCTATTGAAAAATCACTCTATGAAACGATGAATATCGCAACGGAGTTTAATGTGGATGTAGACATCCATCTACACGATAGCGGGCATGTAGGAACCTACACCATCGATAAGTGGATGGATATGGTGGAAGAGTCCAACTGGCAGAACCGGGCAGCTATCAGCCATGCCTTCTGTATCGGGGAAGTGCCGGAAGTGAGACAGGTTGAACTGGCAGAGAGGTTAAGAGGAAACGGAGTGGCAATCATGTCGACCATTCCTTTGACGAAGTCCCTTCCGCCTATACAGCTTCTGGATGATCATGGCGTGAAGGTCCATCTTGGGTGTGATGGATTCTATGACTCCTGGAGTCCACTGGGTCACGGGGACGTGTTAGAGAAAGTGTATAAATACGGTCAGTTGACTAGAAAAAGCGATGAAGTATCCTTACGGGACAGTCTGAAGTGGATAACCGGGGGAACAACGGCATTGACAAAAACCGGTGAATACAAGTGGCCGAAGGTGGAAGATGAAGCAAGCTTTATCTTCGTTGACGCCGCTTCGTCAGCAGAGGTCGTTGCCAGAAGACCGAAACGACTGGCCGTGATGAACAAAGGGAAAGTAGTATATGGGTCTCTCTGGAGTACCCATGAGCTGGTGATATGACAGAAAAGCTAAATGGAAAGCCCGTGTATCTCTACATGGGCCTCCTTTTTTGTGTGATTTGCTGGGGAAGCAATTTTATTTTTGGTGCGATTTTAGTGCAATATTTCAAGCCGATGGAAATCGCTTTTTTACGGCTCATTTTTATTACTTTGTTCCTGCTTATGGTGTTCTTCAAGCCAATTAAACAATTTCGTTCGTTAAAATCCATGATCGTCCCACTGCTCTTCATCGGTTTCATTGGCGTGACCTTGAATCACTGGAGCTTCTATGCCAGCTTGACTACGGCCTCACCTGTAACGGCTGCCTTGATCCTGGCTACGGCTCCCATTTGTACATCCCTCATCAATTCGGTTGTATTTAAGGAGCGCAAAAGCCCGTTTTTCTGGATGTGGAGCCTGCTCAGCTTTTTCGGTGTGCTTATGGTCATCATGAAGAAAGGCTCCATCGTGATCGGTATGGGAGAAGGATATATCTTTCTCACGATGCTTACATTTTCCGTCTTCATGGTCCTTGTGGAACGATATGCAAGGCATCTATCTTCTATTCTATTGACCTTTTATTCTACCATGGTGGGGTTGATCTTGATGGCCGTTTTTTTGCCATTCTCAGATGTCTCCGTTATGAACGCCGTCCCGTTCAGCATTTGGATGCTTCTTTTTTTTACAGCAATCATCATGCATGGGATATGCCCGCTTATTTGGAATCATTGTATATCAAGTGTCGGATCGACCAATACGTCACTCCTATTGAACATTGAACCATTTGTGGCAATGGTGGTGGGATATATTGTGTTGAAGGAATCGGTAAACGGGATGCAAATGATCGGGGCAATGATAATTTTATTGAGCGTCACAATGGCTCTTCGTTCAAATCGAAGAACACAATTGGGACCGGGAGAGAGGCAGCTTCTCCCGACAAACACAAATACAATAGGATGATTCTTTTCGGACGAGGGGGCAGTCGCCTCGTCCTCCAAATTTCTACAACTATTTCCCCGGAAATTGATAAAAAATCATAGAATTCTACAAAGATTGTCATGCTGATCACTTCAAGAAATAGTCGACATTAAACTTCTAAAGGCACCAAAACTTCTGTAGAATGATACATAAATTGAGGGGGAATGAGAGATGGAACCTACATACGGCTTGAAACCTGCTTTACTTTCCGATCTAAAAGCAATGAAAGAGACCTTTTGGTCAAACTCATCACTGAAATCCTGCGTCAATTCTGATTCAAACCCTGTAGAGGGGAGTGATATCTATGAAGCTGAAAAGAGGCTCCGTAGATTTGCCCCATACATTAGACACGTATTCCCCGAAACAGAAGAGAAGAATGGAATCATTGAGTCACCTGTCCAAAGGCTCGCGGATATGCAGAGAGAACTGGAAAAGTATTATCAAACCCCCATATCGGGAAAGCTACTGTTGAAATGTGACAATGAGCTCCCTATTGCAGGTTCCATTAAAGCAAGGGGAGGCATCTACGAAGTTCTGAAACTTGCAGAAACACTCCTGATTCAACACGATATGATTCAATTGACGGATGACTATTCCGTGTTAGCCAATCCCTCGTTTAAGGAGTTTTTTTCACAATACTCCATTGCGGTAGGCTCGACGGGGAACTTAGCCTTAAGTATTGGAACCATCGGTGCAGCTCTTGGTTTCAATGTGACGGTTCATATGTCACGTGAAGCGAAAGAGTGGAAAAAGGAACTTCTTAGAGAAAAAGGAGTAACGGTGATCGAGCATCAGAACGATTTCTCCTATGCCGTTGAAGAAGGGCGAAAACAATGCATGAAGGACTCGAATGGTTTTTTCATAGATGATGAAAATTCCAAGGATCTTTTCATGGGCTATGCAGTAGCAGCACTGCGGTTGAGAAAGCAACTTGAAGAAGAAGGGATTGTTGTCGACGGGGATCGTCCATTGATCGTGTATTTGCCATGCGGTGTTGGGGGTGGACCTGGAGGGGTGACATACGGATTGAAGCATGTATTTGGCGATAATGTTCATTGTTACTTTGCCGAACCAACCAATTCTCCATGTATGCTTCTTGGGCTATCCACTGGAAAGCACGAAAACATTACTGTCCAGGATATAGGATTAAGCAATCGGACAGAAGCCGATGGACTGGCCGTCGGGCGCCCCTCAGCATTAGCAGGAAGGATGGTGCAGGAACTGGTGAACGGCGTGTATACAGTCAATGACGAGAACTTATTTAAAATGCTGGCTCTTTTACACAAATCAGAATCCATTTCCTTAGAGCCTTCCGCGCTTGCGGGGATGTTGGGTCCAACTTTCCCGCAGATACGAAAGCATCTTCAAACACTTTCGTTAGCTAGTAATCAATTAAATCAAGCGACTCATCTAGTGTGGGCGACAGGTGGGAACTTAGTGCCTGCACAGATTATGGAAAGTTATGTTGCTAAGGGGAAAGGATTTTTATAGTGCCTAGGGACGGACCTTGGGATTGTAATGAAAACATGAGGTCCGTCCCTCTATTTTCACACAAAAAGACTGCCAAACGATCATTAATCGTTTGGCAGTCTTCATATTTATATTGATTAGAATGGATATTTGTGATAAATTAGAACAGAAACACTTAAACTGAGTAAATTAAAACATATTACCTCAATAATAATTATATAACATAATTTACTCTTTCGTCAACCCTCAATTTTTTTAGAAAAAGGAGTGCTTGGATGAATCTTGAAATTCGGCAGGAGCAGGAACGTGTGGACCGTGTCATTGAGACAATTGTGGAGCAAATCGGACGCTTGGAGGATGAAACCGGACGACGACAAGACGAAGTGGTGGAGATCCGAAAACACTTCTGGGATGAGGTCAAGGTGAATACGGATACCTTCGATGATTTTCTGGAAACCGTCCTCAGTTTGAGGCAGCAGGCACAAGTGTTGACCGTTAGTCAAAGCACTCACAGACAGGCAGTAAAAAAGCTATCTGCTCTACAACGCATGAAGGGAAAGCCTTATTTCGGACGCATTGATTTTACAGAAGAAGGAGAATCGGAGTCGGAAAAGGTCTATATCGGCATCGCCACCCTCACGGATCAAAGTGGGGATGATTTCCTGGTCTATGATTGGCGCGCTCCGATTTCGAGCGTTTATTATGATTATCCGCCAGGTCCCGCAGAATACACCACACCCGGTGGCATAGTCAGAGGGACGCTTGAGAAAAAATGGCAGTATCTCATCCGGGAAGGCGTCATCGACTCCATGTTCGATACCAGCCTGACGATTGGGGATGAAGTTTTGCAGGAGGTGCTTGGGAAGCGGACGGATACCCATATGAACAGCATCGTGGCGACCATCCAGCAGAAGCAGAATCAGATCATCAGGCACGATCACGGCCGGCTCCTCATCGTTCAAGGTTCAGCGGGCAGCGGGAAAACATCGGCCGCCCTTCAGCGGATTGCGTATTTATTATATAAATATCGAGGCACTCTCAAGGCGGATCAAATCATTCTGTTCTCCCCGAACGCCATGTTCAACAGCTATGTATCGAACGTACTGCCTGAGCTTGGTGAAGAGAATATGGAGCAGGTGACCTTTCAGGAATATTTGGATCATCGATTGAGTAAGGAGTTCGAATTGGAGGGACCATACAGTCAATTGGAATACGTCCTGACTGAAATGGATGACGCCTCGTACCGGACCCGGACGGCGAGTATTTCCTTCAAGGCATCGACGGAATTCTTTGACATCATTAAATTATATAGAACGTCACTGGAACAATCCGGGATGCGATTCAAAGGAATTAAGTTTCGGGGAAAACCGATCGTCACCGCAAGGCAAATCGAGGAACGATTTTATACCAGCGATACGTCCCTGCGTTTTCATAACAGGCTGGAGAAATTGACTGAGTGGATCAATAAACAGATCGATGAAGCAGAGAAGATTGAACGGAGCAAGCCTTGGGTCGAGGAAGAAATCGAGCTGATGAGCAATGAGGACTATCACAAAGCGCATCAGCACCTGCAGAAGAAAAATCCTTCGAATGATTATGAAATCGAGTATGAGGCGTTGGCCCGATTGACCGTTCGCAGGAGATTCAAGGGACTGAGAAAAGCGATCGAGAGATTTCAATATGTGGACGTGAAGGGAATGTATCTTCAGCTTTTTGCTGATCCGGCGAACATCTCCACCTTATGGAGTGGGGTGATCCCTGAAGAGTGGGAGGATATTTGCCGTTCGACTGTGAACATGCTCGAGGAAGGGGAATTGTCCTACGAGGATGCGACGCCTTTTTTATTGTTAAAAGAGCTGATTCTCGGCTTTCAGTCCAATACGTCGATTAAGCATGTGCTCATCGACGAAGCTCAGGACTACTCACCTTTTCAATTCGAGTTCATCAAGCGTCTGTTTCCTTCAGCCAAAATGACCGTCCTCGGAGACTTTAATCAGGCGATCTTTGCCCATGCCCGTAAGCACGTGGATTTCAGCACACTGACAGGACTCTACGGACAAGATGAAACCAACGTGATCAACTTGAATCAGAGCTACCGGTCAACCAAGCCGATCATCGAGTTCACACGCCGGCTTGTGCCTGGCGGCGACCAGATATCCCCATTTGACCGAAACGGGGAAAAACCGGTTCTCACCCAGGTCGTTGATCACGATGAACTTCACGGGCGAATTGCAGCGAAAATAGAAGAATGGCAGGACCGGGACTACCATTCCATAGCCGTCATTTGTAAATCTGCGAGAGAAAGTGAAGCCGCATACGCCTCCTTAAGCGGTGTAGAAGACATCAAGCTCATGAAAAGCGCTTCCCTTGAATACGAACAGGGCGTGATCGTCATCCCAGCCTACCTGGCAAAAGGAATAGAATTTGACGCCGTCATCCTTTATGACGCATCCGCCCAATCATATGGTGACGAAAGCCTCAGCCGCTTGTTCTACACAGCCTGCACAAGGGCCATGCACGAGCTGCAGCTATTCAGCGTAGGCGAACCGAGTCCATTCTTTGAACATATAGAAGCGGACCTCTATAATAGCGAACCGTTTTGAATTGATAATACAAAGGGACGGACCTTGTACTTCAAATCAGAAGTACAAGGTCCGTCCCTCTTTTTTATTTTATAAAAGTGATTGAGTTAGGGGAAGTGTTTTGAAATAATTGGAAGAGAAGGATCGTATAGTTTAATTTTAAATGAAAAGGAGGAGTCTGAGTGAAGGAAAATATGAAACTGGCATGGATTGCTTCTTGGTTTGCACTAGTTGGTCAACTGGCATTTTTCATCGGTGTGGCGCTGTTCACAGGGGATTGGCGCTATGTCATGTGGAGTTTTATGGTCAGTATGGCAGTGGGCGTTCCAAGCATGATCCGTACTTGGCTGGCGCAGAAAAGAATAAACGATACAAAAGGGAGTTCCGTCCAATAACTACGGCTTCCTCATTATTCACATAAAGCCAATGAGGCAATTTATCATTCAAGGTTGTAGAGACCGTGGTCAAAATGTATTGGGAAATTGAAACAGGTTTTTTAGTTTGCTTTAGATAAGACTGATGATCGACTTTGTCATTTTGGGAGGTATTTTATGAGCAACCATACGTTCAGACCGTTTCTTGATGCTTTTTTGACAGCCTGGAAATGTTCATCTTTAATGGAGCTGGAACATTTCATATCAAAGGATTATCAAGCGAGAGGGGTTTCTATCGAAAACCTTAAGGTGCAACATGAACAACCGTTGTAATGAATGGGTATATAAACTCTGGTCTCCCTTATACGATACGTTTTTTAACTCAGGTGTATTTCGTAAAGCCCGGCAAAAGGTATTTCAAGGAGAGGCGTTTCATGAAAATCAACGAATCTTATTTGTTGGCGTTGGCACAGGGGCTGACCTGCAATGGATCCATCATCAGACATTGAATATTACCGCGATTGACTATTCGAATGAAATGCTTGGAAAAGCCAGAAAGAAATTCCCGGACTCCCGGATACAATTTCTGAAAATGGATGCACAGAAGATGAGCTTTCACGATCATCAATTCGATGTGGTAATCGGGAGTCTTATTCTATCCGTCGTACCTGATGCAGATCAGTGCCTCAAGGAAATGCTCAGGGTGTTGAAGAAGGATGGTGAGTTGATCCTCTTCGATAAGTTTGCACCTGAAGGAAGAGGACTTTCTCCTATAAAAAAAGTTCTCAGGCCACTGATCAAATTAGCCGGTACCGATATTGGTCTGAGCTTCGAGGCGCTAGTTGAAAAATATAAAGGAACGTTATCTGTGAAAGAGGACATACCATTAATGTTCAATGGGATGTACAGAAAGATTGTGATCAAAAACATCATCGATGAATGATGCTTTAACTTTCTTTCTATCTATCTATGATGGATTTCCAGAGTGAATTAATGCTAAAAAAGGGCTGGCCAGATAGTCGCATCTATGACTCTTCGGCTAACCCCTTATTTATGAATTTCCAATGACCCCGTCCTGACCCCGGAAATCTTAGAAGTTCTTATCCTTCTCTGATTTCCTTTTGAAAAAGAGGATCGTAGCTACAATAAGGACCAGAATAATAGCCATCGGTATGATGACAAATAACGCAACTCCAGAATCTCCAAAGATGGGAATTCCTCCTCTCAGGTGATTGATCATAGCTTCTCTTTTCCCTTTTATTATTTTGATAAAACTTTATGGAGCACACTGGAATGCATCGAGGGACGGACCTTAATTTTACATAAAGAATACTTGAAAAGAAACTCAATTTTTGAAAAACATGTTCCCATCAGGTTCATGCTTTTTTAAATGGGAATATGAAACTTTTTCAAAAAGTTTACGTATAGTACTAGTGAAATGGGATTTTATTCCTGTATAGTTTGAGGGAATGCGCATTTTATTTTGAAGGGAGCGAGAAGAATGAAACGATTAGGAAAGATACTACTCATACCATTGATATCGTTGTTATTCATAAGCTGTTCAAATGATCAACCGGAGCATCAGAAAAAACAGGAAGCTCCGATTACCTTCAAACAAAATGAACAGGAGTTCGAGATTAATTACATGTATAATGAAATGAAGGAGTACATTAGCAGCGTACGTGAGAAATCTGGAAGCAGCAATGAGACGGTGTACATTGACCAGGTTTTTGAACCATTCAAAGAGCTGTCCGAAATTGAAGGTTTCAGCTTAGCTTATCCTTTTGAGCCCACGAATGATTTGGACAAGTTAGAAGAAACAATCGCGGACTTGATACGGGATAAAGATTCCACCGATCAGATCATCAAGGAAGCGTTAATCAAATCGGCAAAGCAGCTTCCTGGAGACAATAAGAAAATTTTTATCTTACCGGCAAATCCTGAAGACACGTTCACTGTGGAAGAAATGGGTGGTGTCGAAGGAATCGTCTTGACCGAGGGTGTGATTGTGTTGAAGCTTTCGGCATCATTCGATAAAGACATATTGAAGTATACGGTTGCCCACGAATATAACCATGCCATTGAGGGAGAAAGCAATGATGGGATGATGCACAGTATATTGGGTGCGGTTGTGATGGAAGGGAAAGCAGATATGTTTGCAAGTAGCCTCTATCCACAAATCGATGTACCCTGGAAAGAAGCGATGAATGAAGAAACAAAAGAAAAAATAGTGAAGGAATTAATGGAAATCGGGGATTCAGGCGATCCAAGACTTTACTTAGGTCTCAGAAGCGGCAATCCTTCAAAAGGTATTCCACAATGGGCCAACTATAAAATCGGATTTGAAATTGTACAAAGCTATTTGAAAAATCATCCTGAAGTTTCGATTGGGAAGTGGACAAGCATGCATGAGCAGGAAATCATTGATGGAAGTGATTATGGAGAAATTACAGCTTCCGAAGAATAATTAGATGATACAACGTAAATGGAGGATAAACATGGAGAATATCGACAAAAGAAATCGTTTGGATGAAGCTCCTTTTCAGTATCGGATCAATAAAGATCAAACCGTTTTTATCGATTATGAAGGAAAACAGGTGAAAATTTTAAAAGGGAAGGAAGCGGAAAAGTTTATTAAAAATGTGAATGCGGCTGAAAATGACAAAGCCGTCCAACTTATCATGGCGAAGATAACAGGCAATTTTAAAAGGGGGAATGAACGGAAGAAGAGGTGAATTATAGGGGAGATGGCATCAGTATCCATCCTGAACAACGTACACTTTACAACTTCAAATACAAACTTTCCTTGGAGGAGGTTAAGATGAATCCCTATTGTAAATCAGCATTACATCAAATTCAGATTTGTATCGAAACCTTAATGAAAATGATCAACCAGTTGGAAGAGAAAGACCTACATATAAGACCTGCTCCAGACAAGTTTTCCGTCGGAGAACTTTTAGAGCATATTGCACTCATTTGTGATGCGGATTGGCGCATATCCAATGAAGATTCTCAAGACGATATGGAAGCTTATTATTTATCGGTTTCATATCAAGGTTTAACATCAATACGAGAAGGATTGCTGGAACATTTTGAATCACTTTGTTCTAATTATCAAAACCTATCAGAAAAAGCTCTTCTCACGGAAACAACTTCCCATTGGGGAGTGACGTACACAAGATATGAATGGCTTTTAGAAATAGTCGCTCATATGTATCACCATAGGGGACAACTACACTCCATGCTGGTGCAATGTGGCAAGGATCCAGGGCTTTTATTGTTTGAATAGAGAGAGGTACTTAAAAACTAACCACCTCTAATTTATAAATAATGACATCAATGTGGGCTTTTTTCATAAAATAATTCTGAGGTGAAAAAAATGCCAAGAGTCAAATACACAGATGCAGATGTTGCTTTGATGGCAAGGATGATGCGAGCGGAAGCCGAGGGTGAAGGGAAACAAGGTATGTTATATGTGGGAAACGTCATCGTGAATCGTGCGAAAGCAGATTGTTTGGACTTTAAAAAGGTGAGAAGTATCCGACAAGTCATATTTCACGTACAGGGAGGAAATTATTCCTTTGAAGCCGTCCAAAAAGGGAACCTCTTTTATAACAGGGCGAGGTCGGTTGAAAAAAAATTAGCCAAAAAGAATTTGGATTATTGGGCCCAGCACCCGGCAAAATATGCTCTTTGGTATTTCAACCCCTATGCCCCATGTCCTCCAACCTGGTACGATCAACCTTTTTCCGGTCAATTTAAAAATCATTGTTATTATGAACCGGCAGCGGGATCATGTGCAAGTGTTTATACGGGTGGGTAACTATACTTTTTTCCATCTGAAAAATTCTGAAGGGAGCCTCCTGGTTAGCGGATGTTCCCCTTTTTTAATTGAGATATTATGGTAAAATCAGGTTGTGATTTCAATAAGAAAGGAGCCTCCCATGAAATTTTATGTTGCATCAAGCTTTCATAACATTAAGCAAGTACGTGACGTCAATGAACGATTGAAAATAAAAGGGTATATCCATACATATGACTGGACTCAGAATGGCAGGGCTTCGACCCTTGAGGAGCTGAAAAAGATTGGTGAAGAGGAAAGACAGGCCATCATCGAATCCGATCTGATCCTCGTATTGTTGCCTGGGGGAAAAGGAAGCCACGTTGAACTGGGGATAGCTCTTGGTCTCAATAAACGGGTAATCTTATATTCCCCTTGTAACGAAGTAAGTGACTTTGATCAGACAACGACATTCTATCATTTGCCAGAGGTCGAAGTATGTACCGGAACCGTTGAGGAATTAGTAGACTATGTGACTGCAGGGAAAGTTTTATGAAAAGAGTCTCACCATCCACAACGAGCTTCACCTATCGATCTATAATCAGGATCGTACAGTGATATAGGAAGACAGCTATTAATAATAGAGGGACGGACCTTGATTTCTAGATACAGAATATTCGACAAGATGTTCATATATTAAAAAAGTGGACCATAAACATTGAAAACCGGTTCATAAATCCTGATTCCTGTTCATAAATCTTTAATCCGGATCAAATGTGGCTCAAACAGGATCATAACTGTACTTAATTGACCTCCAGACTTCTTTCAATAGACTTAAATATTCCTCTAAGCCCTCTTTTTTGTTAAAAGAGGTCATCTCATGCATGAAACTAAGGATTTTTATGAGAGAACGAAGAGTTTTTGATGCGAATTTTGCGAGATTCCATAACGAACGATCCTTTTAAACCAGCATGTACAAGGGAGACGAACATTATGAAAATCCAATTTGATATAAAGGAACTCCTGGCTACCATTCGATCTAATGACAGAACCATCTTAGGAATAGACGGCCTAAGCCGTTCCGGAAAAACAACGTTCGTGGAACAACTCAGGGAAACCCTGAAAAAAGAAAAAAGCGATCACCATATCTTTCACATCGATGACCACATCGTTGAACGCAGGCAACGGTATCATACTGGTCATGAAGAGTGGTATGAATATTTTCACCTGCAATGGGACGTTCGTTGGTTAAGGGAAAACTTTTTTAGAAAGCTGAAGCAGGCCAAGCAAATCACCCTTCCGTTCTATGATTCAAATACGGATTCCCACGACTGTAGAACCATTCCCATGCCTAAGTCCGGTCTCATCATCGTGGAAGGTGTCTTTCTCCAAAGGAAGGAATGGTCAGACTTCTATGACCACCTCATCTTTTTGGATTGTCCCCGGGAAAAAAGGTTTACGCGGGAAGCCGAGACTGCTAAACAGAAGCGGGACAAGTTTGAAAAGAGATATTGGAAGGCGGAAGATTATTATATGGATACCTTTTCTCCATGGGAAAGTGCTGATATTGTTTTGAAGACTTGATAACGATAGAATAGCTTAACCAACCTTGCCTATCATGAAAAGCTATGCCTAGTACCTTAAGTAAGACCGGGAACCAGTATCATGATTTTCCAATTTTAATAAAAACAACGATTGAGTTCCTTATTATTTTTTGAAATAATTGGTATTAATAAGAAAGAGGAGGAGAAGTTTCTTGGTTCCAAATAATCAACCTACACAAACCATTTATTCACCACCCAAACACATCATCTCAGCAGCAACCATCGTACAGAATGAAAAAGGAGAAATCCTGTTAATCAAAGGTCCCCGAAGAGGATGGGAAATGCCGGGTGGACAAGTGGAAGAAGGCGAGTCACTGAAAGAAGCGGCCATCCGGGAAACGAAGGAAGAAAGTGGGATCGATATTGAAATAGTCAAATTTTGCGGGGTGTTTCAGAATGTAAGCCGTTCGATCTGTAACACACTGTTTTTAGCCAGGTCGGTCGGGGGGAAACCGACAACTTCCTCGGAAAGTCTTGAAGTCGCGTTCTTTCCGGTTGAGGAGGCCTTGGATATGGTCAATTGGAAGAACTTCAGGGAGAGAATCGAATACTGTTTGGATGAAACGAAACACCCGTTTTTTATCGATTTTTGATGCGGGGAAGTACCATCCAATTGATATCGAAATAAGAGGTAAATTCAATGTGCCTTCATACTCTGTATAAGGGGTGATGAATGATGTGGTGGTTTGTGATCTTGATTACAGGCACGTTATTATTCGCGTTACTCATTGATATCAGGCGTAAGAAGAGAGGGAATGACCGGCATGTGCAGGGAATCCATCCTGATGCTAAACCGGGTGAAGATCGGAATTACACGATGGGAGGCGGTCGTGACTCCGGTGGCGGTACGGGAAATTGATTTGAAGAGCTCAGAAATTCTTTTCTGGGCTTTTTTCTTCTGTCAGTTTGCGAAGATGGATTTATGATGGTGAAAGCTTGGCGTGTAGTGTCAAATTCATTAAATGAGAGGAAGGAAGTTGCACATTGTATTCTAATAGGAAAGATCTCGAGTTGGTAGGTTATGATGATATCACAGAACTATCAAAGGATTGTAAGTTCTCTAACTGCGCACATGTTCACGAAGCGGACTGTGCCGTCAAGAAAGCCATTGCGGATGGCAATATTTCTGAGGAACGATTTCATTCCTATTATCGAGATAAAAAGGAAGCAGAGTATGTCTCTGTGCAGAAGAATAAGACCAAGGCGGTTGATTATATGAAACAAAGGCAACTTTTTCGAAAACCATAGATTGTCTATTGAAAAAAATTCCATTATACTTCTAAGTGAGAGATGTAGATGAAAGGGGACTTCAACCAGACATGTGGACAATCTTGTAATGATGAACGAGATTAATAGACTATGAACCTATCATTCTGACGGGAGAAGTGTGTCTGTTTAACCATCATATACAAGGAGCGCCTGGTGTGATTGAATACCCGACACCTAGAGTGGATACCTTTGTATCCGCTTTTTTCGTGCCGGGATATATACATCTCTTAGTGTGACACCTTTTAGCTTCCTTTAAAAATAGGAGGAATATGAAATGACCAATCTAAAAGGAAAAGTGGCGATCGTGACAGGAGCAAGTCGCTCAAAAGGAATAGGGGCAGCGATTTGCCGAACACTTGCGAGCGCTGGGGCCGATCTTTTTTTACTCATTTGACCGCGTTTGATGAGACGAGTGGAAATGGAATAGAGAATGAGTTTCCAGATGCCTTATGTGAAGAATTAAAACAAATGGGCGTACGGGCCTTTCATATGGAAGTTGATCTGAGCGAAGACGGATCGTCGCGTCGAATAATGGATCGGGTGGAGGAAACTCTGGGAACACCAAGTATACTAGTAAACAATGCCACATTCGAATCACCGGCCAATTTCCGGACGTTGAATAAAGACATTATGGATAAACATTATCAAGTGAACAACAGCGGGACCCTCATGCTGACCATGGAGTTTGCGAAGCGATATGAAAAAGCCTTTCCTGAAAGAAAAGATGGACGGATCATCAATATGGTGTCGAAGGGTCCTGACCCCAATAATCTGGCCTATATCGCATCAAAAGGTATGTTGATTGCCATCACGGAGCCATTATCCGTCGGCCTCGCGCCGATTGGCATCACCGTCAATTCGATTGATCCGGGTCCGACCGATTCAGGGTGGATCAATGAAGAGTTAAGGGAACACTTACTTCCCATGTTTCCAATGGGACGTTTAGGTGAACCCGAGGATGCAGCGAAGTTAATCCGATTTTTAGCAAGCGATGATTCCGGATGGATCACCGGGCAGCTGATCAAATCAGAGGGTGGTTTTTTGGGTAAATAATTAAGAGGGACGGACCTCCAGCTAAGCGGAGGTCCGTCCCTCTTATTGGTAAAAAATCCCTTGACATTAACATCATGAACGGAGTACTATTTAATTAAACACTGGTCAATAAAAAGGATGAGTAATGTATGTCACCGAGAAAAGCAGTAGCACAGGAGTTAACGAAGGAAATGGTGATGGCGGCGGCACGGGAGCTTTTTCGGAAGAAGGGCTATCAGCAGGTGTCCATGAGGCAGATTGCGTCTGAGCTTGGATACAGTCACGGCTCCATCTACTACCATTTCAAAAATAAAGCAGAATTGTTCTATGCCATGATTGAAACCGATTTTAAGCTGTTGGATCAATGGCTGGATGATGTAATGGATCAGGATATGGGTAACCAAGGGAAATTGAGGGGGATTCTTCTCGCATTCATTCGATTCGGGCTCAGCCATAAAAGCCAGTATGAAATGATGTTTCTGCTTGCGGATGAGGAAGTCAAAAGCTACGTGAACAAAGGACCGAACGAATCTTATGAAAAATTTGCGCAAGCCCTTATTCAGTTAAGCGACAAGAAAATCACCATTCAGCAGACATGGTCGATATTTCTGGCACTACACGGGTTTGTCAGTCACTACTGCCGTTGTGATGAAACCTATGAAGAAGTGGAGAATCTTGCACAATCGCACGTGAATTTTATCCTGAAATCAATAGGGTAAAATTTTTTGGATGTATTTGACCAGTGGTTAATTAAAAGGGGGACTTTTTATGAAAAAGGCAATGGTCGTAGGTGCTTCTGGAGGAATGGGGTATGCCCTTGTAACGGAATTAGTGGGCAGGGGTGTCGAGGTCGTTGCATTTGCAAGAGGAAAAGAGAAGTTGACCAGATTATTCGGAAGTATAGAGTGTGTCACCATAAAGACTGGGGACGCAGAAAATAAAGACCAGCTTATTCATGCTGCAAAGGGCAGTGACATCATCTTTCATGCCATGAACCTTCCTTATGAAGAGTGGAAAGATAAATTAAGTACGATTACAGGAAACATCATCCTTGCAGCGGAACAAAACAACGTAAGGTTGGCCGTGGTAGACAATATCTATGCCTACGGAAGAAGTGGCGGTGCATTTCTGACCGAAGATAGAGAAAAACACCCTCATACACGAAAAGGCAAACTGCGCTTAGAAATGGACCCCATAATCAAGCAATCTTCTGTTCCGGCGCTCATCTGCCATTTTCCAGATTTTTATGGGCCGAATGCTACCAACACCTACATCCACTTCACATTAGAACAGCTTTTGAAAAAGAAAAAAGCGGGATTTGTCGGTCCGAAGAATGTTGTACGTGAATTCATGTATACCAGGGATGGGGCGAAAGCGATGGTCGACTTGGCCAGCCATGATGAAGCATACGGCCAAAATTGGAATATACCTGCCGTCGCACCGATAACCGGGAACGAAGTAGAGCAGATCCTAAAAAGGCAGCTGGGAGAAGAAAAGGGGCTTTACTCCATTTCAAAATCGATGTTTGCCGTATTCTCTCTTTTTGCAGGGAAGGGAATGCGTGAGGCGTTGGAGATGCAGTACATTAACTCTGAACCTACCATTCTATCTGGAGAAAAGATGGCTGGATTGTTGGGCAAGAGGCAGCACACATCCTATGAACAGGGTATTGCAGAAACAATTGCATTTATGAGAAGGTAATCAGACACCGGACCCCCAGCCTGCCTATTTACAAATTTACCAAAAAGTGAAATAATTAAGGAAATGTCGGAGGAGGGAAAGTAAGTTTATGGAACCAACTAATTGCTAATTAATTTATTTTTTAAATTAATACGGGTTTTTGTATCGAGTGTGAACAGACCTATGGAAGACAGGTTTATTTGTTATGCTCTTTATGGAATCAGGGCAATTAGAAGGAAACTTACTTTACTGATATCAGGATGATCTTGTTTCATGAAGCAATAAAGCTTCAGCTGGCTTGGCCATGCATTTTTATGGCGTGTGCTTGCTGTTGTAGAGCTTTATGAACAAGATGATACATGGATGCTACAGGACTGTAAGAAGAAACCCTCTTCTTATGGTCTTTTTTTTATACAAATGAATAGAAGTGAAGGTCTTTCTTAACGCCATCCATAAAAAGTGTAACGTCAAATATGGATGAGAGAAGGGACGTGTATGTTGGAACTAAAATTAAATGGGATCAAAAAATATATGGAAGCGACTCTGATCGTGAAGGATGTATCGCTGGAAGTGTATGAAGGGGATAAGGTCGGAATCGTCGGGGCAAATGGAAGCGGTAAGAGCACAATCTTGAAGCTGATTGCAGGAATCGAGCAGATGAACTACTATCCTGGTTACCCCCAGACATCTAGTCATGGATATGACGAAGGTCTCATTCATATGTCGAGGGGAGCGACAACAGCGTATCTGGAACAGTCTCCTGTGTACCCAAAAGGGGTGAAAGTCAGTGATGTCCTGAATCTGGCCTTTTAAGAGATTGACAGAGTAGAGAAACAGATGCGTGAACAGGAAGAGCAGATGACCTTTTTACAGGAGGAAGAGCTCCAGTGGGCACTTACTAAATACAGTGATCTCACTCAGCTGTTTGAAGTAAAGGGAGGGTATGAACGAGAGGGAAAAATAGCAGGGTTTGCACGGGACTGCAGCTGACGGAGAGTTTCTTGGAAAGGGATTTCGACTTATTGAGCGGAGGGGAGAAGACAACGGTCATACTCGGAAAGATCCTGATTCACGAGCCGGATATCCTGCTTCTAGATGAGCCGACCAATCATCTTGATATGGAATCGATTGAATGGCTGGAGGGCTATCTGAAGAGCTACAGAGGAATGGTTATCATCGTATCCCATGATCGCTATTTTCTGGATAACGTCGTGACAAAGATCATTGAAATTGAGGATATGACTTCGATTAGCTACAAAGGAAACTACTCCGCTTTTATCAGCCAAAAAGAAGAAAACATGCGCATTAAATACGAGCATTTCAGGGAGCAGCAAAAGAAAATCCACCGCATGGAAAAGACCGTGATGAGCCTCAGGGACTGGGCGATGAGGGCTGATAATACCAAGTTCTTTAAGAGGGCGGCAAGCGTTCAAAAGAAGCTGGAAAAGATTGATCGCATCGATAAGCCAGTATTTGAACGAAGGAATATGAGGCTGGATGTGAGAGCTGCAGAGAGATCTGGAAATGAAACACTCAAGGCGGTGGGGCTTTCTAAACGCTATGGGGATAAAATGATTTTTAACAACACAGACGTGATGATTCGTTTTGGAGAAAGAGTGGGCATGCTGGGTCCGAATGGAAGTGGGAAGACCACTTTCCTGAAGATGCTTATAGGAGAAGTTCAGGCGGATGAAGGCAAAATTCAATTCGGTGCCAATGTAAAGGCGGCCTATCTACCACAAAATATTGCCTTTTCCGATGAGGAAGTCACCGTGCTGGACTGCATAAAGGAAGACATTTCCATTCTGGAAGGAAAGGCACGGGAATACCTGGCGAAGTTCATGTTCTACAAAGGCACTGTCTTCAAGAAAGTAAAGAATCTTTCAGGCGGGGAAAGAATCAGGTTGAAGCTTGCCATGCTATTATTTCAGGATATCAATCTACTGATACTTGATGAGCCGACCAATCATCTCGATATTGATTCAATCGAAACCCTTGAGTCAGCACTTGATGACTTCGAAGGAACGATTTTCTTCATTTCCCACGATTGGTATTTTATCAACCGGATGGCGGAGAGAATCATTGCTGTAGAGGATCATTCCCTGAGGAGCTATCATGGGAATTACAATGAGCATAAACGTGAAAAAGAGAAGCGAAGCCAAGTAGATAGAAAAGATCCCGGTAGTGAAAAGATCAAGAAACCAGTAGAGGAATCAGAGGCGAAAAGCAATGAAGCCGCACTTCCGAAAGTAATGAAAAGAATTGAGAGCTTTGAATAAGAAATAAAGGAGATCGACCTGGCCATGGCGGAGGGACAGGTCGCTCACGATGCTCTTAATCAGCTGAATGGTCAGAAGCTTGACTACGTCAATGAGCTGGATTCCGCGATGGAGCTGTGGTTGAGTTATAATGAAAGATAATCTGGAGGGACGGACCTTTTGTATACAAAAGGTCCGTCCCACTCCCTGGATAAGTGATATAATGAGTGTCTGAAAAAATACACGTAAAGGCGTAGATGAAAATGAAATACATATGGAAGCAATATATGAAAGTACCATTTGTTTTGAAGATGTCTGTCGGCTTCCTTCTTGGAATCATGGCTGGCCTGGTCTTCAAAGCAGATGCTGAGATCCTTAAGCCATTCGGAACGGTGCTCATTCATCTTCTTAGTTTGATTGCGATTCCCGTTATATTCCTTACGGTGGTGCAGGCAGTGAATAAGATGAGTGTCACACAGCTTGGCAGGATGGGCTGGAAGCTGATTCTCTATTATACGGTCACGACGGCTGCGGCGGTTTTCATTGGTCTCGGATTGGCCTTTTGGTTCAATCCAGGGATGAATTTATCGTTGCCTGACGCTCAGGTGGAAGAACCGAAAACACCACACTTCTCGGATGTTTTACTTCAAATCATCCCGGATAATCTGTTTCAGGCTTTCGCAGGGGGGGACACGCTCGCTATCATGTTTCTTGCCGTGATTATGGGGATTGCGATTTCGTGGATGAAGTTTTCTTCAGAAAGTAAAATGAAGGAATACGGTAACCTTCTTGATAAGGTATTTGCTGCGTTCAATGAAATGTTCTACATCCTCTTAAAAGGGGTCCTTGCTTACGCGCCGATCGGTGTGTTTGCCATAAGCGCAGCCACTTTTGGCCAGCAGGGATGGGAAACGATGCAATCTCTTGCCAAATTCGTGGGTGTCTTTTATGTAGGTATCATCCTGCTTTGGGTAGTGGTTTATGCTGGTTTCTTAAAGTGGTCGGGTCAACCGGTGCTTCCCTTCTTTAAACTAACGAAAGAAGCTTATAGCACCGCCTTTTTCACCTCCAGCAGCATTGCGTCCTTGCCGGTTGCCATTCAATCAGCCAAGAAAGCAGGGGTCTCTGAGAAGACGGCGAATTTCGCCCTTCCCCTCGGTGCCATCTTTAATTCAGACGGTGGAGCCTTAAGGATGGGTGTATCCATCGTATTTGCGGCAAACGTGACAAACTTGCAGCTTTCGGTCACGGACCTACTGATGATTGTTCTGGTAGGAACCCTTCTTTCCATTGGAACCTCAGGAGTCCCTGCTGCCGGACTCGTCACTTTATCTGCCGTCTTAACGATGTTCGGTTTACCACTGGAGATTGTCGCACTCATTGCTGGTGTCGATGCCATCATTGGTATGGGGGGAACGGCTTCCAACGTGACCGGAGATATCGTCGGGGCTGCGGTTGTCGATCAATCCGAACAAAAGAAAGTGGAATCTATAACAATATAAAACTTACATGAATAGGGACGGACCTCGAGCTTCCAATGGAAAGCAAGAGGTCCGTCCCTATCTGCTTATGGAGAACTCCCGATTAACTTTACCAATTCCCTTACAATAGATCCCGCCACGCCATTTTCAGGATAAACGGAATAAAAAGGTCGGTGGATGACATAAGGATCAATCGGGACGAGCATCCCTTGAAGCACTTCTTCTTTTACTATCGAGCTTGAAAGGAATGCGATGCCAAGGCCCCTTACTGCGAGTTGCTTGATTAAGTAATGACTGCTTGCTTCAAGAATTTCTGCCGGTACGATTCGTTCGGATCTCAGGAAATCGTCGGCGTATTCCCTCGTTCCTGATCCGATTTCCCTGAGGATGAGGGGAGAAGAGTGAAGATACATACGGCTACTGGCGAAGAAACGCAGTTCGTCCCGGCTGATTACTTCCAATTGAAAGGGCTCGAGTCCCCGTGTTCCCTCCACAAGGGCAAGATCAAGATCATGGTGATTCAGTGCCTCCACGATGGTTTCGTGATTGTGGATCATCAACTGAAGGCGGACGTGTGGATAGAGGATCTTGATTTTTTTGACAAAGTCGGGAAGAAGTACGTCACTGACGGTGTGAGTGGCCCCGATCCTTAATAGGATTTCCTCAGTCTTTTGTGTGACCTGTTCCATCGTCCTCCACAGCTCCAATATCTTCTTTCCTTGTTCAAATACGTGAGTTCCAGCAGATGTTAACTGAAAAGCCTGATTGGTTGAGGAACGGTGGATGAGTTCGACACCTAATGATTGTTCCAATTTCTTGATGTGGACGCTGACGGTCGGTTGGGACAGGTTCAGGAATTCACTTGTTTTCGTAAAATGCTGAAGCTGTGCGAGAGTGATAAAAGTTCGAATCCAGTCCAATTGCATAGGGACCCTCCATTACAAAACGTAATTGTCTAGATTATTATTATTCATTTCTATTATAACCTGTAGAGAGGTATAATGTGAGGTGAAGGAAGTGAACACATGGAATTGTTTTTATTTATGATAGGTGGTGCAGTCATCGGCATCCTGTCCGGTTTCTTTGGTATAGGAGGCGGGATTATTCTCACGCCAACTTTACTTGTACTCGGCTATGAACCGAGCCAGGCAATCATTCTTTCCTTAATGCTGACATTGGGATCGACTGTGACGGGGACCATGTCACACATCCGGTTAAAAAATGTAAATGGGAAATTAGCGGTTCTCCTCGGGGTGTTCGGAGTGATGGGGTCAGTCATTACCGTGCCATTCGTAAAATGGCTCGATTCAATCAATGGAGCTTCTCCCATTATCTCCATAGTTTATATAGGTATTCTCAGCTGGTTTTCATATCAGTTTTTGAGTAAAAGAAACAAAGAATCGAAAGCGAAAGGAGCATCTGTTGCTCCATTAATCGGACTGTTCACTGGTGTCATCTCGTCTCTTATGGGAGTCAGCGGTGGATTTGTCATGACCCCGCTCCTATCCAAATGGCTGAAGCTTGATCTCACCAAAGCAATTGGAACCAGCATATCGGCAGCCTCTATCATCGTGTTATCAGGAATCGGCTCGTACCTGTATGCGGGGGAAGCACTCGATTATCGTCATGGAATCATGCTGATCATCGGGGCCTTGATCGGAACCCCGATCGGCTCCATCCAGCTGAAACGATTCTCAGGAGTGGTTGTTAAAAAAATGCTGGCTGTTTTGTATATGGTGGTTGCTGTCAGCATGATTTTCAAGATGTTATCCATATCCACTGTCTCACTGGGACTGATCTTGGCATCGGTGCTCGCATTCTTTGGAATGCTGATTTATTCACCGCAGCAATCAAAGAGAGCAGAGAATTATTGATATGATTGAAAACCGAAAGTTGGGTTGAGGAAGCGGTTAGGTACGTATGTAGGTCTGACGATAAGATGCATGTTGAAATAGAGAGGTCATTCGCATAGGGAGTGGTCTCTCTATTTTTTTTTGCTGGATTTTTTTAAAAAAAGGCCGGATTATCACCAAAAACAGCCGGATTTATCGAGATATTGGCTGGATTAATGCTCATTTCGGCTTGATTCTTTTCTCCATGTCAGAGAATTGGCAGAGAGACAGGGAACTAGTCACCAAAAAGAGGAAATCTGTTTTTGGAAACCCCCTATGTAAATCGCTTCATTTTCAAAAGTCTGGCAGGATTAAGTGAAAATGTTCTAGAAACTAGTCTAAATTAGGGGGGAGTCGAAAGGGGGTTGATGTCCGATATTCAGAGGATAGAGGTCTCTGTTTATTTTTCTGAAATTTCTTTCTTTTTGTCATTCTGTACGGATTACAAGATCTTTTATAGACAAAGTGTCTAATGATAAACAAGCTTATTCAAAATAAACTTAGTATAAGTCAATAAAATATGTAACCAAAGGGTGATTCTATGTCAATCAATCGAGAAAGATTAAAGCGTCATCTAGAGGAGTTAGCAGAAATCGGGAAGATCGGGGAGACAGGCGTTTGCCGCTTGGCCCATTCCAAGGAGGATCGCCAGGCGGTGGAAGTGGTGAAAGGCTGGATGGAAGAGGCGGGTTTAACGACAAAGATTGACGGCTTCGGGAATTTGATTGGAAGGATAGAAGGTTCCGACAAAGATAAGCCGATTCTTATGCTGGGCTCACATATTGATTCTCAACCATATGGAGGGAGGTTCGACGGGACAGCCGGTGCACTGGGAGCGGTCGAAGTGGTTCACACAATGAAGGACAATGGAATCGCCCCGGACAGGACCATTGAAGTGATTTGTTTTTCCGATGAAGAGGGCTGCCGGTTTAACAAAGGAGTATTTGGAGTCCGGGCTATAGCCGGCATGCTGGAGGAAGGTGAACTGAACCGTAAAGACAAGCAGGGTGTGACGAGAAGAGAGGCGTTGAAGGAATTCGGGGTCGAGTCGGATGTAACCGCAAGTCCTGTATACCAAAAAGGTGATATCGCAGCGTTTCTGGAGCTACATATTGAACAGGGGCCGGTCCTTGAGGAGAAGGGAAAACCAGTCGGAATTGTATCAGGCATCTCTGGTCCGATCTGGCTCACCGTTACACTCGAAGGGTTCGCTGGTCATGCGGGATCGGTGCCGATGACGATGAGGCAGGATGCCCTTGTCGGGGCCTCGGAGATCATCCGGAAATTCGATGAACTGGTTAAAAAAGAAGGTACCGAAACAACGGTCGGAACGGTTGGCAGCATGCAGGTATTCCCTAACTCAAGAAATATCATTGCCGAAAAGGTGGAGTTCACCGTAGACCTTCGTGATATAGACGTTGAAGCACGCACGAAACTCGAGGAAAAACTTTATCAAATCATCGAAAAGACTGCTTCCGGTTACAACCTTAAATACGAGATCAAAGAGGATACCCGGAGCGAGCCGAGATATTGTGCAGACTGGATCAAAGACATTATGAAAGAGGAAGATGAAAAGCTTGGGCTTGATTCACCGACCTTGATGAGCGGGCCTTTCCATGATGCCTTATTCATGTCCTATATCAGCGATTACGGGATGATCTTCGTCCGCTGTGAAAAAGGCATCAGCCACAATCCACTGGAGTTTGCCGAGATGGGTGATATTGAAAAAGGGGTGGAGCTCCTTTATGCAACTGCATTGAGGATTTGTCAAGGAGATGGAGACGGGCACCTTGCCCAAAAAGACGGCTCGGCTGCTGTTCATGAAAAGTAAGAGAATACTGGGACGAGGGACCTTTCCCTCTGTCCCATTTGGGAGGTGGTCGTTTGAGAGCGACAATGCTCTTCATAAACGGAGAAGTGGTTACTGTGAATTCTGAATTTTCCGTGAAAGAAGCGGCTGCCATTCAGGATAATAAAATACTCGCAGTCGGCACGAATGAAGAAATTTTACGATATGCAGGTGAAGGAACGAGGATTGTGAACTTGGAGGGAAGAAGCCTCCTGCCGGGCTTTATTGACGCCCATGCCCACCTCGAACTTTATGGAACCAATAAGCTCGGGGTGAACGGCAAGGAGGCAGGAAGTATAGAAGAACTCCTCGGCAAGTTGAAGGAGAAAGCACGATTGACTCCCGAAGGGGAATGGATACGGGGCTGGGGTTATAACCAAAACACCCTTAAAGAGGGAAGGCACGTAACACGGTGGGATCTTGATCAGGTTTCCACCGAACACCCGATTATTGTGGTTAGGACATGCGGGCATATATCCTGTGTGAATACGAAAGCCCTGGAGCTTGCGGGTATTTATCCTGAAACAGAAGACCCGAATGGAGGGAAATACGGCCGTGAAAACGGCGAATTAACCGGACTGCTGTTAGAAGCCGCCCATATGAAAATGTTTCTTTCAGCCAATTATTCTGAGGAGGAAGTGGAGCAGGGATTGGCCCTCGCTTCCCAGGATTATTTAGAAAAAGGAATTACGAGTGTCCATGATGCCGGGGGATATGGGCCAGAACATATTCGGTTCCTTCAAAAAGCAGTAAATGCAAAGAGAGTAAAGCAAAGGGTCTACGCACTTTACGGCTCGCTGCATGATTCGGTAGAAATGGTGGAGAAAGGCCTGGAAAGCGGAATCGGGACAGGCCTTGGGGATGAGTGGATGAAAATCGGGCCAGCCAAAGTGTTCATCGATGGAAGCAGTAGTGGTCCTACTGCTAAGACAAGGGAACCATACACGAGCAATCCGAATGATTCAGGCATTTTATATTTGAACCAGGAAGAAATAAATGAGTGCCTCGGAAAAGCGCATGAATCTGGATGGCAAATCACCGCTCATGCCATCGGGGACAAAGCGGTTGAAATGATGATTGGAGCCATCCGCCATGCTCTTGAACGACATCCCCGTGAAAGTCATCGTCACCGTATTGAACATTCCGGCATGACCCCGCCGGACCTCATTCAACAGATAAAAGAGTTGGAGATTGTTCCGATACCAAATCCAGCCTTTATCTATGAATTCGGCGACAGATACTTGAAAGATTATGGAGAACGGGTCGACGTCATGTTCCCCTTAAGGAGCTTTTCAGAAGCACAGATTCCTTTTGCCATCGGCTCTGACAGTCCCATCACCATCGTGGATCCGCTCCACGGGATTTACTCAGCTGTCACTCGCATGAGTAAATCAGGTGAAGTGATAGGTGCCCGGCAACGAATCACTATTGAGGAAGCAGTTAAGGCCTATACATGGAACGGTGCATATGCGAGCTTTGATGAGACCATTAAAGGCAGCATTGAAGCCGGGAAACTTGCCGATCTGGTTGTGTTGAATGAATCGATTTTACAATGTGAACCTGAAAGAATACGAGAGTTAAAAGTAGAGTTAACGATCCTTGATGGAAAAGTGGAATATGCAGCAAAAAAGGAGGGTGTCATATGAGTAAAAGCAAGTTTACGAAAATCTATTGCTTGTCTCTGATTCTACCGTTTCTTCTATTGATTTTCCCTTTGTTTTCAATTGGAAACAGGGCAACTCCGATCATCATGGGGATGCCGTTTTCGGTATTCTGGGTGATTTTATGGATTATCATTACCTTTTTAATCGTTCTTATACTCTATCAAATCGATCCAGACAAAGATGAAGAGGAGGTCCATTAATGGCAGATTGGCAGATTGCAATGATCATGATGATCGGCTACCTTGTGATTGCACTTGTAGTTGGTGTGATGGCAGGAAGAGGTCATGATAAACATTCATTAGATGAGTTTACCGTTGCTGGCGGAGGTCTCGGTCTGGTTGTAATGTGGTTCCTGATGGGAGGGGCTGTGTTCAGTGCCTTTTCATTTCTTGGCGCACCGGGGTGGGCTTATTCCATAGGAGCACCCGCACTTTATATTTTAACTTATACCGCTTTTGCGATCCTCCCATGGTACATCATCGGTCCGAAAATCGGGAAAATCGGCCGTAAATTCAATATTTACACGGTTTCCGGCTTTATGAAAAAACGGTACGGAGGAAAGACGCTGCCCATCTTAATCGGGGTGATTGCGTTACTCGCTTCGATTCAATACCTTGCCACGCAGATGAAAGGGATGGCCTACATCTTCAATATCATGACTGAAGGACGTATTCCTCTTTGGCTCGGAGCCCTGCTCGCGTATGGAATCGTAGTCATCTATGTTGCAACAGGTGGATTGAGGGCAGCGGCATGGTCTGACGTGTTCCAGGGAATCTTAATGATCGTCATCTCCTGGGTAGTCGGCCTTGCCATTGTAAATAATCTCCACGACAGCGTGGGTGGGATGTTTACCAACCTCGTTCAGGACAAACCTGCCTTTTTTGAAATAGGGAATGAAGGGTCTGCCATGTCAGGGACAGCGTATACGACCACGATTCTCGTCTCTCTCATAGGGTTCTTAATGTGGCCCCACCTATTTTCAAAGTCATATGCCTCCAATGCACGAACGATTAAGAAAACAGTATTGGTGTATCCGATCTTTGCCCTGTTCCTTATCCCGCTATTATTTGTTGGGTTTTCTGCAGTGAATGTAGTCAATCCAGCTGACATTGGGGCACCGGATGAAATTCTTCCTTACCTGATCACCACCGTCCTTAGCCTTCCCGGCTGGGTTTACGGACTTGTAGGTGCAGGAGCGTTAGCGGCTGCCATGTCTACGGCAGATGCCATCACCCATAGTGCCTCGCTGGAATTTACGGACGGGGTCATTAAGAATGTAAAACCGGACCTTTCTGATAAAACCACATTGCTTCTGATGAGAATCGGTGTGTTTGTGGTCGGGGGACTTGCTTACTTTATCACCGTATTCGGGGGGCAGGGACTCATCGCCTTATTGCTCGGAGCCTATGGTTCCATCGTTCAATTCGCACCCGGGGTATACGGAGCGCTCTATTCGAAAAGAGTAACCGGACCGGCTGTAATCACGGGACTCATCGTCGGAACATTCGTGAACTACTATTACCAGCTAGTCGCAGAGACAACACCTTTCGAAATCCATGCAGGTATTCTTGGATTGATCTGCAACATCGTCATCGTCATCGTGGTCAGTGCTTTCACCCAGCAAAAGAGTATCAGGATTGCTGAGGAGTATCGAAATATCGGATCCTAATGGAACATTCACCTTGTCCCATTAGGAAGCAAAAACAGGTCCGTCCCTGTTTTACTGCCTATACATAAAATTCTCCAGGTTTCACAAAATAAGCAGGTAGATTCTTTACCGATAAAGGGGTTGTTTCAGCTTGATGCTAGTGTGGGGTCTCATTCTTCTTTTAGTAGTGGCTCTTTCTATGATGCCAAAGAGGTTGACCGTCAGGGAAAATCTCATCATGTTTCCGTTCGTCGGATATTTTGCTGCGGTTGCACATGTTTTAGTAGGGTTATTGTTGGATTATGTAGATATTGGACCAACCAAAAGTGTGGAATTTTCCGATTTTGCACTCGTAGCATTTGCTCCCTCATTCATAGCGCTTTTATTCTTGAATTTTATGAAACAAGATAAACATTTGCTTTATGTAATAATCTGGACTATTTTCTCTTTCTTGATAGAAGTATTATTTAGTTTAAACGGTTACATGAAACACTTAGAGTGGAAAATCTGGTATTCCATCCCCGTTTATTTGGTGGCATTCTTTTTGCTGCATTGGTTTTTTCAACATGTAGTCCGAAATGGATCTCAGAGTTCATAGGTTAGCGGTGTATTGACATCAGATTAAAAGATAGGGATGTTCTGTTGATACGAGAACCCTCCCTATCTTTTTTTGGTTGAAATACAGAAAATGGATAGCGATTGTACACCATTTGTTCAACTTTTTCTTTCCATTTGTGCATGGACATAGTACATTACTTTTATAAGCATATGAATAAGTTATTTCGGGTATAGACCAATGAGATAGCAGGGGCGGAGTTTCTATCCTCTTGCCAGTCAGCATCATGGGTTATGGACTGATTACATTATCTTGTCTTATAGAAAGAAGGTCGAATATGCAGGTATCGGAAAAGTTCTATGAATTTATGAGCGAGCGTACATGGCAGCTCACGGAGAAGTGGTATGAGTCGTTGGATAAAAGTGATCCGTCAGGCGTGTATTCTTCAACGGATGCTAAGGTGATTCAAACGTTGAAGCGTCAAAATCACGAATTTCACGAACGCTTTTGTGTCCTTTTTAAGGATATAGGACAGGATGCACTATGTAATTTCGCCCAGTGGATCGAGGATATTGCCAAGGATGAAGAACACTTACAAACCCCTACTCACTATATACTGAGGGAGTTCTTCAGGACACAGGATCAGTACCTGGAGATTTTGCAGGAATTTAACCGCCAGCATGGCAGTGAGTTTCCACCGGAGAGAATCGAGTCATTCAGAGAATTGATTATTAAAACCTTTAGTCTTGTCATTTCCAAGTTTGCCGAAGAAAATTATGAATATGCCCAAAGACGCCTGAAGGCACAACAGGAAATGATCAGGGAGTTGAGTTCGCCGGTCATCTTAATTGATAAGAAGACAGGTGTGCTTCCTCTTGTCGGGGATATCGATACAGGCAGGGCGAGATATATACTCGAGAATACACTGGCCGAATGCGTGGATAAAAATGTTGAACACTTATTCATTGATTTATCCGGTGTTATCATGGTGGATACCATGGTCGCCCATCAATTATTCCAGATTATCGAAAGCCTGAACTTGATTGGTGTGAAGAGCACGATTTCCGGCATTCGTCCGGAAATTGCCCAAACAGCCATCCAACTTGGTGTATCATTTGAAAATATTTCTGTCACTTCGACTCTTGAACGGGCATTGAATGAGCAACGCTAGAAAGTTCATTTATCGAGCGGTTACTCAGTAATCGCTCGTTTCTTTTTATTCTATGGAAGCTAATTGTTTAACACCAATCTATATAGGGAATTACCCACATTATAGAGTGAGTTTGGTATGATATGCCCTTGGGAAATTCACGATAGAAGGAGGGGCAACATGCAATTCGTCAAAATAATCCGATTCGACCAAAATGGATTTACCTGTGGTTCACCTCAGTCCGACTCTATCTATAAAAGGAGAGAGCCGGTTTTTATTAATCGGGAAATCGACAATCTTTTTCATACAGGTCAATCGATTTACACCTCCGAAGTGATCCTTCCCCGAAACACGGATCGGCATTGGTCCGGATGTTACTGTTATTTAGAGGAATTCACACAGGTGGCTACTGAAACTCGTCATATAGGCTTCCTCCCTAGGGAAAGCGTGATATGGGTGAGAAATAAGAGCCATCTCGGAGGCGGAATTCCTTACATTCATCGCTTCGTTCATCCATTGGTGGAAGAAGGGACAGATGATGATAATATGATCAATGATACATGGGTGAAAATGAACGTAGAGGATGCACTGGAACGAACGCGGCTTTGGAAAAAAGAGTATGGTTCTCTCCCTGGGTGGATCACGGAATGCTACCTGATGGAGGGACAAGTGAAACGTCTGGTCTATCCTTCTACTAATGAAAAGGTCATGGAATTTTGGTTAAGTAAAAATTAAACATACTGAGAGTTATGAATGTCCCGTCTTTTTGTTATAATACATAGTATCCTACAATCTAATGAAGGTTGAAGTGTAACGTTTTTCGTTCACTTTCTATGTAAAAGGGGAATTCACTTGAAATTTGAAGAGATTAATCCAGAACTAGTGAAATTATGCCGGACGTCAGATCCATTTCATATGGCAGAAACGGTGATCGGAGACCCTTTAAGAGGATTGGATATCCTGTCGTTAAAGGGAATCGAGCGTAAAAAGGCCCTTCCAGGAGACGTGGTCAACCTGTTGATCATCTATTTCTTCTCAGAGGTCAAAGGCACGGTCTATCACAGGAACGCACTTTCTAAGTTATATAATCACTGGGTCTCTAATGAAGTGTTTACCTTCTCCAAGGCAAAAAAGATGATCGAGGTGGACATGCACGAGCAGCTTGGTGAAATCGATCGTTTATAGATATGCGAAAGGTCTGGATCTATGGGGATTCAGGCCTTTTTTTGATGTTTTATATCTGGATGATGTGAACGAGCTGATGATATCCTACAAACTTCAGAAGCAGAGAAGGCCAATGGACGAAAGAAATATCGGAAAGCGTGGGCACTTACACTCAGGCAGGATATCAGTAAAGAATAAACATAATCCAGATAGGCACACTAACAACTACATATCATTTTTAGTAAAGGTGACCTCCTCATGGACAATCATACAAGCGACAATACGGCAAGGCGTTACACGGCGCATGTCAGTATTCTTGGTACCACCCAGATCCACTTGCGGAATCCGTATATCATCGCATGGTGGAGTGCAGCTTTTCCCGGATTTGGCCATTTGCTATTATCGAAGTATTTACGTGGTTTTGTCCTCTTCATTTGGGAAGTCATTGTGAATCTGCAAGCGAATGTCAATCTGGCCATGATTTATTCGTTTCAAGGCGAAATCGAGATGGCGAAGGAGATTTTAGATACGAGATGGCTTTTGATTTATATTCCTGTTTATATTTTTGGGATATGGGACAGTTATAGGACCACGGTTGACATGAATAAGGTTTACATATTAGCCGACCGTGAAGCCCACCCTTTTAATTCATTCAGCATAGGAGCACTTGAAATCAATTATTTGGATAAACGAAATCCGGTTATGTCCGTATTGTGGTCCTTATTTATCCCTGGTCTCGGACAATTATATGTCCATAGGATTGTAACGGCATTTTTCGTAATTATTTGGACGGTTGTCTTTTTCTACTATTCACGCGGTCTGGAGGCCATTTCCCTTTTATTCTTAGGAGAAATACAGGAGGCTACAAGTGTCATCAATCCCGAATGGCTCTTATTTTTTCCTTCACTGTATGGTTTTTCCATTTTCGATTCCTATATGAATACGGTGGAGAATAATAAGTTGTTTGTAAAGGAACAGAGGGTGTTTCTTAAGAAAAATTATCAATCCCCCACTTTCCAACTTATGAAAAGTAAAAAAAGCGAAGTGATCGAATGAAGATATTCTCAACGTTTGAACATAATGCGTATTTAGAAATGGCCATTGCCATGATGGAGGAACAAGGGATAAAGAAAGAAGATATTTTTGCGATGCCGTTGGATAAGCGAACGGAAAAGCGAAAAGTATTTGATTCCATTCATCGGTCGGATGGAACGTCTCTCATTGATATCGGCATGGCTCTTGCAACGGCCTTCTCTGTTATTGGGGCGAGTATCGGTTTTGATCTGGCGTGGGGTCCCATTTACTGGGGGCTGATCGGTGCAGCGGCGGGGTTTATGATAGGATTCATGATTCGGATACTGACAGAAGTGGTGTTGAAACCGAGAAGGAGATCGGTAAAAGGAAAGTCCTCTGAAGTGATCTTGATTATCGCATGCGAAGAAAATCAGGGTGAAATGGTAGAAGGTATTCTTTGGGAACATTATGCCCTGGGAGTAGGGAAGTATAGAGAATAGCAGGGGCAGCATACCGACTGAAAAGGGACAGTCTATCACCGGAATGCACTTCCTAAACTGCATAACCACTGGTGTCTCAGTAAAAGAGACGATGGAGCTGGATATACATGAACAGCTTGGTGAAATCGATCGGATATAACCGACTAAAGTTGAAAGGTCTGGATGTCAATTCCTGTATGGGAGAAGGTTCAGACCTTTTTCTACGCACTCACATAGAATCCCCAAAACACCCTAAATATGGTAAAATAAAATCATATATTATATTTTTGGAATATTTCGGTTTCGGAGGAGGGGAATACATAGATGAACACATCGCAAACAGCTCCCTTGTTGATCAGCAGGGTGAGGGAAAAGGACTTGGAAATGGTCATGGAGTGGTTTCTGCAGCGCAAACAGTCGTTCTATGCGCTGGGTCGGATTTATGTAAGTAAGCAAGAAGACATAGAAGACATATTTTATCGTTCGATTATAAGCATACATAATGAATTGCACCGTTTTAAAAAAGATACCTCATTTGACACGTGGGCTATATCTCATTTTATACATAATGGTCGGGATCTCACTAAAGATAAGAGTTTCCGGGATTCAGAGAGTCAGAAGTCTGATCAAACGCTCTTTCATGCCTTCCATCAATTAGAGGATCAGGAGAAAGAGGCGACTGCTTTATCGTATTTCAAAGAATGCTCTTTTGCAGAAGTAGGACGGATTCTTGAGATATCAGGTGAGAAGGTTAATTCCTGTGTATTTTCAGGCATAAGGAAGCTTAGGGAAGAGTTGGGGTACGGTTCTTTCGAGGGCTGTCCAGAATATCATAAGAATTATCTTGATTACCTGGGAAGAACGATGGACCGGCCTGAAAAGGTAGAGTTTGAGATGCATATTTACCATTGTCAGGGCTGTCAGGAGGATTTGGCTTCTTTTCAGGAAGTGGTGCTGACCTTGGCAGGAATGACAGATGCCGTGGAGGTCCCTGCTGGATTGATAGAGAGGATCAAGAGTAAGGTAGAGGAAAGAGAAGCGCGCAGGCAGAGGAAGAAAAAGAAACGGAAATCTATCTGGCTTTCCATCGCAGGTGTTTTCGCGATGGTCGTATCGATCGGATTCGTGACAGGTGGATTCTCCAGTCTCTACTATGCATGGACGGAAGAAGATGAACAATTGCGTGCCATCCTCCAGCATGATCTGGGGGAACGGCTGAATCTCGAAGCAGAAAGCAATGGGGTGAAAATCACCATTAAGAGTGTTGTCGCCGATGATGTACAGACACTTGTCTTTTATGAAATAGAGGATACCGAGAAAGACAATCGCTATATGATGAATGCTCATGAAGGCGTCCACATCGAGAATGAATATGACGTCATGAGGAGCGATCTGCAACATATGTACTATTCTCCTCCCATCGATCAGGACGAAATACAAAATGAAGAGAAAAATGTGTATAGGGGCACCATGAGTCTCCTGCCGGTTTCGGTGGATGAGGGAACCATTAAATTGAATGTGGCAAGGCTCATGCAAATAGTTCAGGACCCCAAAAAGGACGGGGGTTACCGTGGGGAGGTGACATTTGCCGAAGGGGATTGGAGCTTTGACATTCCGTTTACAAAGCAGTCATCCCGGGTTCATAAGCTGGATAAGGAAATCGACATTGACGGGATACAGGTCCGCCTGGATAAGCTGACGGTTGCGCCGACCACAACACTCCTGCAGTACAGCTTTCAGAATCAGGGTGGAGACAAACGGATTGACGTCATTACCTTTGATGCTCTAGAAACGGATAAGAAGAAGGTGGAAGCAGACCTTTTTGGAAGTAATATGTATGTGGAATCCTTCTATCAGGAAGGATGGACTGCGTATACATCCAGCTTCAATACCTTGTATTTTGAAAATCCTAAAGAGGTGACCATACAATTTGATTCCATCCATTTATCCGTAGACGACCGGAAAACGATCGAACTCGATGCCGCCAAGGATATGCCCCAGACCTTTGAGTATCTCGGAAACACCATTTCCATTGATGAAATCAAGGTAGGAAATCCGGCGAAGGTGATTTTGTCGCATGATGTATCTAAGGATCGTGCATATGAAAGAGTGATCTATGGGTTTTCCAGCGACCATTTGAGGAATGAAAACATCTCGATGGGAATAAGTGATACAGATGGCGTATTGATGGACAAAACCGGCAAGATACATAAAATTGATGCATATGAGTATGATCAAATAGATCAGCCCCGCTACTTCGAAACGGTCCAAACGATTGATTTTTATAACGACTCTTCGAGGGAAAATGTAACTCCAACGAAGCTTGAAATCGAGGGCTACAGCACAACGAAATATGTGGATGACCGGGTGAATGTGAAGTTGGATTAGGAATATAGAAGTGTTCGTCCAAAAAGGGGAGAATGTTGGCTATATGGTATTTGAGCCGAGTTTTGGTTGGAATTAATTCTGCGCATGATGAAGGAGCAAGGCCCATGTGCTGCAAGAAGTGAGCGGACTGGATGAGGATAGTGAGATTGTAAAGGAAGTTTTGGTGCAGTATGAAGGATTGAAGAAATAAATTTGAGGGGCTGTCGAATTTGATTCGGCAGTCTTTTTTTATGAGTTTGACGCACAAACCCCATCCGTGTCTTTTCTGTGACGCTCCCGCATCCACGCCAATCCTACCATCACTCACAATCCCATCAGATCCCTTATTTTTCATCAAAAAAAAGATAGATTTCCCCTCATCCCGGGTGTAAAATATATTAAAATACACGCGCAGGAGGAAACAGCCGAATAAAATCCACAGTTATGCCTATTGTTGCGATCGTCTTTCCAGATTGGAAGAATACAAGAATGCTTCTACTAACATAAAAATTCAGAATGTTAAAAATACGATAAGAGGTTGATTAAAGTTGACAATGGATACTACTGAAATAGCTGTAAAGGAACAAACGATTTTTCACCATACAGGAAATAAGATCAAGACGGAAGACCGGGATATTCAGATTATCGCGAAAGTGGAGGAGCCGCTGATCGTCGTTCTTGGCAATGTGTTGAGTCATGAAGAATGTGATGAACTCATCCAGTTGTCAAAGGAGCGGGTGCAGCGTTCGAAGATAGGAAATACCCGTACCGTCGATGAACTTCGAACGAGCAGCAGCGTTTTCCTTCAAGAAGGCGAACATGACGTTGTGACAAGAGTGGAAAAGAGAATCTCACAAATTATGAATATACCTGTCGAGCACGGCGAAGGTCTTCAAATCCTTAACTATAAACCGGGTCAGGAATACAAGGCCCACTTTGATTTCTTCTCGGCCTCATCGCGGCCGGTGAAGAATCCGAGAATCAGCACCCTTGTCATGTACTTGAATGACGTAGAGGAAGGCGGGGAAACGTACTTCCCGAAATTGAATTTCTCTGTCTCTCCGCAAAAGGGGATGGCGGTCTACTTCGAATATTTCTATGATAACCAGGAGCTGAACGATTTGACGTTGCATGGCGGAGCACCGGTTGTCATCGGAGATAAATGGGCTGCGACCCAGTGGATGAGAAGAAAGGTCTTTAAATAGCACTAAAAGGAGGCGCATCCAGGATGCCCCTCCTTTTTTTAGCTGACCGATTTAACGGCTTTAACCATTCCGGTATTCATTTTTTTCACGTTTATGGTGTGGATGATCATTCCAGCGATGATCAGAAGGATACCGGTCAGGGCGAATCCTGATGGAAATGGAACGGACAGGATCGCCGCTTCTCCTATGATGACAAACAGGATTTGTGTCGATTGGGTCGCTTCCACTGCGGCAAGCTTCCCGGGATTGTGCCTCGCCTGATTCGTCGCGATGAAGAACAGGGACGTCGCAATCACACCTGAACATATGGCGACGATAAAGGATTGTGTCACTTGCGGCGTGCTGGGTGCCCCAACCTCGAAGAACGCATAGCATCCTATGATCAGCCAGAAAGGAGTGCTTGCGATCGTCATCCCGAGCACACGTTGGAAGGTATCAAGCTTTCCGCCGCACACCTCCATCATCTTCCGATTTCCAAGTGGATAAGCAAAGGCTGCGATGATCACAGGTAAGATCCCAACGGCCATTTCAGAAAAGGACAATCCACTGGCATTTTCCTGTTGAATGAAGAGAACCCCAACTAAAATGATGGAGGATATGGCCAAAGCTCGTTTTTGAATGGAGTGCCTGCGTCTGACCGGTCCTGAAGTATAAAACAAAGGAGCGAGTAAGATGCCTGCGACGATGGTAAACTGCCACGTGCCCGCTACAAGCCAGCCCGGCCCATATGCTGCCGCATAGGTAATAGGACCATAAAAGAGGACAAACCCGACAAAGCTCCACGTTAGCCATTCGAATGGTTTCTTCTTCATTTCAATCCAGACTTGATTTATATTCTTCCTTAAACCTACAATAAGAAAAAGGAAAGGGAGCATGAACAAAAAGCGCAGTGATGAACTCCACATCCAGCTTCCACCAGCGAGCTCCATGGACCGGTTCAGAATAAAGGTGACGGCAAAGAACATAGATGAAATGACACCGAGAGCAAGCTCTTTGATGATGAACACTCCTTTCCAATGAATATACTATAGTTTATTTTATATATATTATAATATACTTGCATACATTGTCTATAGAAAGAGGTAGGATTATGAGTAATGACGGTTTGACTTGGCAGGACCCGGAAAAATTGGCTCGGCACGTCGGGATGACACTGAGACATATACGACATGAGCGTGGTCTCAACCTCCAGGAACTTGCGGCTATGACCGATGTCAGTACATTGACTTTGGGCAAGATTGAAAGGGGAGAGGCGAATCCATCTTTGACGATCATATGGAAAATCGCGAACGGACTCGCGATCCCCATCTCAACCCTTCTCGTGGAAAAACAAGAAGTCCAGATCTCCCGGAAAAATGAAGGGAGCAAAGTGATCAGTGCCAATGAGTCCTTGACCCTGGAACCGATGTTTACTTCCTCTGGCTACAGCTCATTGGAAACCCACAGGGCCTTCCTTAAACCGGACAGTGAGTACCGTGCGGACGCCCACCAGCCCGGGGTGATTGAATTTGTCACCGTTATGGAAGGAAAAGTACGTGTGAAGGTGCAGGATGACGTATTCGAGCTCGGTCAACATGACTCGATCAAATTCCATGCGGATAAAGGCCATAGTTACATTAATATGGAATCAATAGAAGCGGTCCTCCACTTTGTGATGATTTATACGGGGCGGGCAGATTGAAGCTTATCGAGAGGGATAAGCTTCTTTTTTAAGTGGAAAACCTTACGATGGAAGATATAAAAAAGGTTTTTTCAATCTTTCTTTGGCTTTGGATCCTTTTCATTCAATCTTGGGGATTAAGTCCATATAATTGT